>JAAUTT010000628.1 GCA_012031335.1 Bacteroidales bacterium
CCATCCAAGTAATAATCGTACGATCATATAAAGCCGGTAATGTGATTGATAATATCAGTAAGCAGTGGTAAACCATACAATTCAATTATCAGTTTTTGTAAGAACTGTAACACTGGCAGGAATATCTTCAATAGCCTGATCTTTTTTCTGTGCAGAAATAATGGGTGTACGCAATAAATCTTCAAGGGTATATTGCTCTATTAATATCCCTGATTTTATGGTATCTTCCTGTGATATTCCTTTCTGAAAAACAAAGTAACACAAAGCGATAACGATGTATATTCTTGTCTTCATTTTATAAATTTAGCAAAAAAAGTAGGATTAACACTTAACAAAAAAAACTTTTTGAAATAATTATTAAGGATTACTACTTTGGCTAAATTCGGGTTACCTGAAAAGTTTATTATCTATATATCAATAAATTAATATTTTTGAATTTAAGCTATTTTAATCCTTTTAATCCAAACTTCCCGCTAGAATAAGACTTCACCCGTAATTCAATTCAATTTGTAAGTTTCAAATTCCGCTTATAGAGGCTTCATTCAATGCAAATCATTAATGAAACCCTTAACATTGAATTACTTATTTATTATTGGACAAATGATATCCCAATAAAAAGAAGTACCTGTTTGTAACTGAATTTAAAGTTACAAAATCGGACATTCCATTACCCCTTTCATATCGAAATTCAAATGAAAATTTATTGAATTTTATTCCGGTGCCCAGTATTATTCCCTGTTCATACATCCTTGGTCCTTGAATTGCAACTATATCTTCCACATTTGATATTGTACAAAAAGTTGTCTCTTTCTTTCTATGGTTAGTTTCCGATAGGGCAAAGCCATTTGATATGCCCGCATTAATATATATATGAATATTCTTCAACGGATATTTATACCGGATTAAATTATTCATTTTTAAATATGAGTAACCGATTTTGGTGGTGGATAAGGTAAAATTTCTTTCGTTTTCCATATCCAGGTATTTACCTTGAAAGGAATAAGACGAAAACAAAATCTCATTGTTAATTGACCATTTTTTCAGATTTCTTGGCAGAATTATTTCAAAAGATGTTCCCCCTGAGAAATTTATTGATGGATCGAATCCGGCATTTTCAAGGTATTTAAAATTACTTCCCGAAAATTTAATGGTTGTAAGTGTTGCCCCTGCCAGAAAGCCCTACCTCTAGTCGGGTCTTTTTCTTTTTTGCCTGAAAGTATTCACCTGAACCTGGTAAACATTTATAATACGATGTAAAAAGATTTACTTAAATGATTTTTTTTGTAAACGACACTCTTAATTTTAGATTCAATACTTATACAATCGTTGAAGTACAAAATCAGTTGTCCGACATATTTTTTATTTTCAGCAACAAGCTTTTTTCCTTTTTGCACCTTGATGTATTTCTTATAAAACAACAATTCAAATTCACCATTTTCATTCTTGATATAGAAATTATCGCGGTTATCGGAATTCTTATAATAATATAGGCTTTTTTCCCCTTCAACTAAAGTCTGTAAAAAAGTTGTATCAACCTTAATTTTTGGTTTCGGATCATCCTGTATATAGTTAACATTGAGGGATGAAATCTCGGTTTCAACAATTCCTCTAACGTAAACATCATGCTCAACTGCAAATTTTGAAATGTTTGTTGGCAGGAAAATTCTTTCAACTCAAG
This sequence comes from Bacteroidales bacterium, assembly GCA_012031335.1. The sequence continues at coordinate 1,679 of JAAUTT010000628.1, forward strand.
CCATTGAAGTTTTAAAGGCTATTTGGTTTGGGTTTTTCTCCCAATTCCGGTAATCAATAAATCCTTTCAGGGTATCACCATTTTCAATGACATACCCCGGAATATAGTTTTCCTGAGAATAGGCCAGATTAAACAAAATTAATCCAATGAACAATACAATAAATTTTACTTTCTTTTCGATTCTTTTCATGGTAATTATGTTTTTCCATTAAACTTAATAGATTTATTCTAATTTTATGGCAATATTATAATAAAACACTTAATTCAATGTGCACAAAAAAAAAAGATATTGGTTTAAAATGAGATAGTAAAGGGAAATTTTTAATCTCATATCATCTGTACACCGCCCTGGGCAAAGCGCAGCCATAAGCCTGACATCTCAAGCTTCGGCTGAAAACCCCTCCATCGCTGAAGCTAAGGCGAGTAAAGGTTTCATCAGGCAGTTAGTAGTTGTTTTTTCTCGACATAATAAAAATTACCAATGTTGGTTTATGGAGATGTTGAACTAAACCCTTTGGCGGTAATATGATAATTAAGGGTAATCTGTAAAAATACGGATTTAGGAAAGGGCTGCAAAAATAGAATACCCATAGCAACGGACGGCTTTGTCCAACTATATTCTATCAATCATTTCTTCAGTGGTTTTCATAGCTTTAGAGCAATTTTGTTAAATCAGTCTTTTAATATACTTTTGATTAACGATTGGTAGAATACTATGATGTTAGGGGTTATTAAGAGAGGGCCTGGTATTTCTAAGACTATACCCCCGCTGCTGTAAGTTTTCAACCCACAGCCCTATAGCATTCAGTTACGACGAATAAATCCCTGCCCCGGCCGGTCAGTAAAACCAACCGGGCACTTTGGCCAGCTCAGTAATCTCCTCTCACATGCTGAATCCTCAGTACTTTCGAAAAAAGAATAAATAATATTTATATTTGAAAGGATAAAAAATTAAAATGGAATTAAATACACCTTTGGAGGTTTATTTAATCAATAGTTGCCAAAAATGCATAGACTTCCCGAATAAATTTCATCTTTAATTACCAAATTGGTAACTTTTTATTATCTTTGTCGTAAATATTTTATAAATGCACATATTTGCCAAAAAGATACTCAAACAATTTTGGGAAAAACTGCCTGATTCTGAAGAACAATTAAAAATATGGTATAGAGAAACTTCAAAATCATCCTGGCTTTCACCAAACGATATAAAATCTGAGTATCCAAAAGCAAGTATCCTGAAAAGTGGTAGAGTTGTTTTTAACATATGTGGAAATAGATACAGACTAGTAGTTCAAATTAACTACATGAGAGGCTGGGTTTTTATAAGGTTTATTGGTACACATACTGAATATGATAAAATTGACGCTGATAAAATTTAAATAAACATGAAACTTAAAGTTTTAAAAACAGAAGAAGAATATAATCAAGCTCTAAAAAGATTTGAGACTATTTTTGATGCACCTATTGATACTCCGGAAGGTGATGAAGCAGAACTATTAGCTATCCTAATTGAAAAATACGAAGATCAGCATTATCCAATTAGTCCACCCGATCCAATAGAAGCGATTAAATTCCGAATGGAACAAATGGACATGGATAACAAAGATTTAGCGAAGATAATTGGATATAAAAGCAGAGTTTCAGAGATTTTTAACAGAAAGAGAAAATTGACTCTAAAAATGATAAAAATCTTCATGAAAAATTAAAAATACCATATGAATCCTTAATAACTGATTTATAATAATGCACTTTTGGCAACGCGGTGTCAAACAAAAAACTCTAAACATATTATTGGTACTAATAATTCCTATTAACCTGATTGCACAAAGTAAAGCAAATTGGACCGAATTAGATTATCTAAACTTTGACACAATAAAATTTCCCTTTCAACGTGAAAATGATATAGTTGGTAATGGCTTTGTCATACTTTCAGACACCTTTGATTACTATAAAAGCCCAATTATTATAGCCAGCAAGGAAGGTGAAACATTAGTGAAAATTGAAGTTACTGAATCTGATGTAATCACAACATTTAAAGGTGTAAATTATTCAAGATACGACACTACAAATCCTGTTATGCCATGGCTTTATATTCCCAATCCTGATTATTTCAGGTTAGCTTTTGAATATATTGACTCTTCAAAACTTTATTTTAATATCAAAATAAACGAAAATACAATTGGTTATATTAATAAGAACAATAAAGATTTCAAATGCATTCTAGTGTTATGTTAATATTATTATGACGCATATTTAATAATCATTGTATATTTACAAGAAAAATACAAATGATTAAATATACCATTAAACTAACAAAACTAGAGGTTGAAGAACTTATGAGTATTATTAACAAAGGTTCCCATACTTCACAAACGTT
>JAAUTT010000629.1 GCA_012031335.1 Bacteroidales bacterium
TTTCTGACTGGTTCGTTTCCGGCTGGTTCGATTCCGGCTGGTTCGTTTCCGACCGGTTCGTTTCCGGTGTTTTTTTTCTGGTCATCGTTTGAATTTTTTGAAGTTAATAAATATGTAATTCCGAGTCCGATTAAAAAATAGCCAAGCATATTTTTGATTTTAAGTTATTAAAGATTATGTTCAAACATTTTTTTCAACCCTTCCATGTCTTCGAAGTATATTTTGGCTAAAATTGTTTTGTTGTCAAAAGCTAAATCCAATGAAATAAAATTTATTTCTTTACAGTTTAATTTTTCAACCTTCAAAACTGATTTTATTTTGCAAAATTAAATTTTTTGCCATTCGATTCTCAGCAAAAAATTTTTCATTATCAATAGTAAAAGTAATTGTTTTATGTGTCTTTCGCAATAACATAAAGCAATGTTTTAAAACATTTTTTCCTGTTTGCTCTTTTAACTTAGTTTCAAAAAGCGATAAAATTGTTTCTTTGTCCATAGTTGTAAATTTTTAAAAATTATTTTAATTCAATCGGTTTCGTGCTTCCATCTGCAAAGACTATTCGTTTATCATATTCAGAAATCAATCTTTTTTTAATTTCTATTAATTTTCCTGTAATATCAATTTTTTTTTCTTAAACCTAATTTTGATTTTACTAAGGCTTTATAAAGATATACACCATTGTGAAATTCAGCACCTTTTGGTACACCTTTTATTTTTTTAATAACCTCTTTATTAGAAGTATATGTATAATTTTTATTGCCTCTTATTTCAATGACTTTATCGTTTTCTAATTTCCATTCACCAAGTTGTCCGTTATCAACAAAATTAATTTCCTGTGATGAAAAAATACTGTCGGTGTCGCAATAACAAATACCTTTGCTTTCATTTTCAAGCATATTTTTTAGTAGATAAATACGCGCGGCACTGGTTATATAACTTGCAAAACTGGCAATAGCATGTTTTACCTGTTCATCTTTTTTTCTCTTATAGGTTATCATACAATCTTTCCTATCCTGAGAAAATAAGGATATTTCAATGAATCTATCTTTCTTTTTTAGAAGTTCGATAAAATCAAAATCAATTTCAGGCAAATACATCGTTTCGTATTTCAATTTTTCACCAAATTTTCCATATAAAGTATTTAAAAAAATTTTGGCTTTTAAAATTTCAGCTTCGTGCTTAGAGGTTTGTTTAACTTTATAAAGCTGCTTAACATAATTATCAAAGGGTGTTTTTAATAGCCTTTGTGAATAACAAATATACTCACACGCCAAAATTTCCACATATCCAATTTCTATCGCAAATCTTAATTCGTTGAAATTCCAATGGCCTGAAAAAATACCGGTAGGAAATATTAATTTATCGTTTAACTTCACGGGTAACGAGCCAAAAAAGGTATTTTTGTGTTTAACAACAAATTTACCCATTCCCTCAAAAAATTTTATGGCATAAGTCAAAAAGCTTTTAGAGGGACAATTTTTAATTTCAAGGTGTGAAGGATGGGGGAATTGTGTAATTGACATAACATAGGGATATTCAGAATTAACATCATATTTGTTACATAGCACATTACCTAATCTAAAGGCTTCAACACGCCCGCCAAAATAACTATCAAAAAATAAATCTGTTTTTTCACGCTCAAATTTTATTTCATACGATAAATGTTTATTTCTAAAATAAGCTAAAGCTAAACTTGCGGCGGTTAATCGTACACATCCCGCCATATAAAATGTTTCTAATAAGGCTTTATAAACAATTTCACAATCACGAAAACAATAATCAATCATTTTTTGAGATATGTTTTTAACAGTCCCTCGTTTATATTCATCTTCCAGCTCCATTTTTCCAAGCCTATCGCCGTTCCTATTTTTTTAACTGACATTAAAAGTATATTTAAAGAATCACCAAATTTTACACCGTCTTTTTGTGTTGTAATAAAACGTGTCCCTGCATATACCGGATTACCAAAAAATTTAAAAACATTACCAAAAATACCCATTAAATCATATTCAGCATTATGTGCAAAAAAAATTTTAGATTTATATTTTTTCTGAAAAACGAAATTTTTAAAATCCTCTATGCTATAAAAGACCTCTTTTATGTTTTCACCATAAACACAAACAAACAAAAATTTTTCCGGTGTAGCCTCCATCCCGTTTGTTTCTATGTCAAAAACAAAAAACTTTCCCGGTATCCGGTCTTTTACTTTAGTGTTTAATTTCGTTAAAGATTCCATTATCTTGATATAAACGTAAGTAAATGGATTTTAAATTATAATCAGTTAAAATGTGTTGTGTTGTTTTTGACTTAACCGTAAGAAATGTTTGCCAATTTTCCAGCTTATACTTTATTGCTTCAATGTCTTTTAATTCACGGGAATTAACAGGAATAGACCTATAAAACATTTCACCCGTTTTATTATCCAAAAATTCAACGACAATTAACCCGCCCTTATAATCTAAATTGTTATCATACGCTAACTCATTCGCTGCTATTATTCCTATTTCCTGCCAACCTAATTCATCATCACTCGCGATAAAATCCAAAAACGTTTATAGCTTACTTTTTTATTTCCTTTACTTATTTGCTTAACTATTTGTTTGCGTAAGTAGTAATAAGTTTTTTTATCCAGTCCTTTGGAAAAACTAACAACCGAAATACTGCTATCGTCATGTTTTATTTTAGCTTCTCTTCGCTTATAAATTAAAAACTGTTCGTTGAATTTTTTGTTCAGCCATTTAACCGATTGACCTTTATGTTTTTTTATAAAGGTTTGAATATCTTTTTTTAACATACCTTAGATTTGCTAAATTTATAAAAATCCCCGGTATTGAACCGGGGAGAAAGTAAATGATTAAAAAAGAACTTCAGCAAATGCACAATTAAAGTTATTTACTGTGCGACCACCACTCAATTTTACTTTACCTGTAAATTCGAACCTAAATAAAACCTCTTTACCTTCTGAGGGTTGAGGTGCTGCCTCAATTGCTTGGGCGATTTGGTGATTAGCACCTATTAATCGCTGACAACCGTCCTCATCTGAAAAAATAAATCCAATTATTTTTTCGCCTGATTTAGGATTTTCTGATTCATATTGACGTACAAAAAAACCTTTGAACACCGGGTTTTTTTGAAAATCCCAAAATTTTGGGAACTTGTTTAAACTTTGCCATTGCGGCGCTTGAATTGATGTTTCCATAAAAAATAAAATTTAAAAAATGAATAAAATTAAAGGGTGATTTTAAAAACTCCTAATTGATTGAAAAATTTGAATAAGGTGATTGTTTCATCCTGAGTATATTTAATCTCAATATTCATTGATGAATGTGCTATACGCTTATAGCTTATTTGATATTGACGTGCTATAGAATCAAAAAGCATTAAACTTTGTTTTGATATTTTAATTTGTAGAAACATAGGCGAAAATTTTTTAATTATGTTAGGCTTTTTCTTTAAGATTCAACAAACATCGAAAAACATATCCTTACCTTTAATTTTTACTTTGTAAATAGCTATGTTGTCATACACCCTCATTTGTCATATAATGTAACACTTTTAATTTTTAGCGGTGAATATTTAGTATGAAAAAATTCCCTATTTTCTTTTTTAATAAGTATTTCAGCATGTTGACGGGCTGCCTTATTATCTTTAGCAAAAAGATAAAAATAATCATCGTTTGATAGTTTTATTTTATACTTTCCCATATTTACTTTACCTCCATTATATTTTTAATAGTTTTATAGTGTTCGTTGTTTAACAGCAAATACCTAAAAAAAGCTCTTTTGGAAGGTATGCCAGTATCTAACATCATTTTTCAATAATATCGGATTCTTTTTTATTTATTGGAATTTGGACTATTTGTACTATCATAGCGAAACGAATTTGTTATTTAATTTTTTCAGCTTTAATGATACAAATATAATTCTTTTTATATTAGATATATATATATTTATATGTTATATAACATCTCTCAACCCCGTGTAATATTTTTCATATTTCCAAATAAAAGTATATGTTTTACAACATTTTTTGCATGTTTTTGACTAAATTCGC
>JAAUTT010000630.1 GCA_012031335.1 Bacteroidales bacterium
TTCAACCCGCGATAAAAAGTGGGAAACCTTTTGATTTACATAAATTCCGTGATCCAAGAACTGGATTTATTTCCATTAAATCAAAAGATGGCAGAGAGTTAAAAGCTTTGGAACTTCCTGGATTATGGAATGGATCAATGGCTTTCTGGAATACAATATTCGTTGAAGTTCCAATCGATACCTTTAATCCGGTAAAAACAATCAACGATTTATTGCGTCCGCAGCATTTAGGGTAATTACTAATTTTTTAAAAAAGTATATATTATTCAATATCGGAAATAAAAAAAGATATCCGGAATGAGGAATTATGCACCTGATCGACCTTACAACTCCCGGAAATTTCTGAATCCGGAAATATTCTAACTTTGCTAAATAAGTAATTGGCTGGGGTAATACCCTAAATTTGTTAAAACATCTTATACAAGTAATTCAATACCGAAACCTACATTAAGTTAAGATTATCTATATTTACGCTCTAATTTACATCTTAATGGAACAACCTATTTGTAGAATTCTACTTGTTGATGACGAACCTGATATTCTGGAATTTATCAGCTATAATTTAAAAAAATCGGGATACGAAGTTAGTTTGGCACGAACCGGAAAAGAGGCATTGGTTAAGGCACGGGAAATTATCCCCCATCTTATTTTACTTGATGTTATGATGCCCGAAATGGACGGCATAGAAACCTGTGAAGAATTAAGATCCTATCCCGAATTGCAACATACTATCATCGCTTTTTTAACTGCCCGTTCCGAAGATTATTCGCAAATAGCCGGTTTTGAAGCAGGAGGAGATGATTATATAACAAAACCAATCAAACCAAAAGTTTTACAAAGTCGGATCAAGGCTTTGTCATAAATCGATACAACGACCGGTAAAACAATATCTTCCACCAACGAAAAACCAGCCAACAAAAATGAACTGATCATTGACAAGGAACGATATGTTGTGCTTAAAAACAATAAAGAATTGAGTCTTCCAAAAAAGGAATTTGAATTACTTGCCTTACTGGTATCGAAACCTGAGAAAGTATTTACACGCGACGACATATTCAATATAGTATGGGGAGATAACATTATTGTTGGCGATCGAACCATCGATGTTCATATTAGAAAACTCAGAGAAAAAATTGGCGACAAATACATTAAGACAATAAAAGGTGTAGGTTATAAATTTGTTGAATGATGCCAATATTAACAAATCATTAAACAATACTCAATCCTTTTTGAATTGATAAATTATTCTTAACAATTCGTTTATATTGAAGATATAGCTTTGTCCTCATTCAACCAGGACAATGCTATGGATATAAACAAATACAAAATTTTGATTGTTGACGATGAACAGGACATCCTAGAATTTGTCAGCTATAATCTTAAAAAAGAAGGCTTTCAGGTATATACCTCAAACAATGGACGTAATGCCATCGAATTAGCGAGGGAAGTAAAACCTCATTTAATTTTACTTGACATCATGATGCCTGAAATGGATGGCATTGAAACTTGCGAAAAAATAAGAGATACGCCCGAAATTCGCACATGTATCATTGCTTTTCTTACCGCCCGTTCCGAAGATTATTCGCAAATAGCCGGATTTGAAGCAGGCGGAGATGATTATATATCCAAACCAATTAAACCAAAACTTCTTATCAGTAGATTAAAAGCTTTACTGAAACGTTTGGAATATTCAAATGGAGAAACCCATGAAGTGGTTAAGCAAAAAACTTTAGGCAATATTGTAATAGATATTGATAGATATGTGGTAATGGTTGGTGAATTGGAGATATATCTGCCAAAGAAAGAATTTAACCTGCTTCAGCTACTTACGTCACGGCCATCAAAAGTGTTTACAAGAGAAGAAATATTTGATTACATTTGGGGCGATGACACCTTCGTAGGTGACAGAACCATAGATGTATATATAAGAAAACTTAGGGAGAAACTCGGAGATAATCTCATTAAAACAATAAAAGGAGTGGGATATAAATTTGAATATCCTGTTCAGTAGAATTTTTATATAAACTTTAATACCGTTAATTCAGGGAAAACAATACACTCGTCATATCTTTATTGTCACATATAATACATAATAGTTTATAAATCTGATTAATATGATTTTTCACCACATAAATTCATTGAAAAATAAATTTTGGTGAGAAAAAATTTTAATAAATTCGTCACTTTGAAACACTCTAATTGAAAAGTGTTCAAATTGAATCAGATTTATGCAAAAATGAAAAAAACGAATTTTAGCCTGGTGTTTTATTGATATTTCTCTCGTTACTAATCATATCCTTAGCTTTCTGGTTCTTTCAACCTAAAAAAAAGTTAAATATCTTTATTCTCGATAAAACAGTTACCGATTTTAACTTCAGAGAGCATTCATCCTTTACCTGGGTTTTGCGAAACAATAATATTGTTAATCCAAATGACCAACTTTATTCCGCAGCCGATGATTACTACGGGTTTATTCCACTTCAAAAAGGCGATAAAGAAAAGTACAGAATAAGAAGCATCAGGTTATTCGAAGTTCTGACCATCTCCGATCAGCTCGATATGGTATATTATGCCGACAGCTATGGTGTATTTAGCAGTGATCTCAACGATTCAAGCCTTAATATGAGACCTTACCTCATTTATGGAGGATTAAACCAGAACGACTACCTTCTTTTGAGAGAAATGAAACGTAAGAAAAAATTAATTATAGCTGAATTTAATCTTTTAGGTTCACCAACCTCTGAACTTATCAGAAAAAAAAACTGAAGAACTGTTTGATTTCCGATGGACAGGTTGGAGTGGCCGTTATTTTAAATCCCTTAAAAATCTACCCAAGAATCAAATACCCACATGGATAATATCAGCCTATCAGAAAAACTATATGAAAACCTGGGATTTTATAAATCCGGGAGTTGTGATGGTTCATGAAGATGGTAAAATAATAGTTTTGGAAGAAAATACTGATTTAAATTCAGCCATGCCAACAATTATTCCTACTGAAGAAGCACGTGAAGAATACAATCTTTCGGCTTACCAGAAATATGGATTTTGGTTCGATATTATACAAACAAGTCGAAAAAATAAAATTCAAGCTGTTTTTAAGCTGGATGTAAACGCCTCAGGTGATAAATTACTTAAAGAAAATGGCCTAACTGAAACTTTTCCCGCAATTATTGAAAATACAACTGACTATAAGTTCTATTATTTTTCGGGAGATTTCACTGACAATCAACCTATCGGTTGGCTTGCTCATTTTAAAGGTGTTCCGGGTATTATGAATAAAATTCATACCGGTTCTAATGGTACAAGTAATGAGTTTTTTTGGAATTTTTACTTACCTTTATTGAACGGGATTCTTGAGAAAAAATTTTAATAGTAATTAACGGATATTTCTGTTTACATGAGTATAAGAAGGTACAACCTGAGTTATTTACATGAAATATCAGGAGGAGATGAGGATTTTATTTTAGACATGGTTAGTACTTTTTGTTAATAATTCGCCATTAGAATTATCAGAAATGAATAGTCTTGCTGATGAAAAAAAATGGCTGGTTCTTGGGGAACATGCTCACAAATTTGCGCCAGGTCTTCAGTTTTTTAGGATTGGTTTCCCTGCGTCCGGTAATCAATCAGATTGAGGATTTTGCCTTCAATATGAAAAATCTGGACCAGATTCCTGGGCTACTGGATAAACTTATCAATGAATGCAATCTGGTATCAATTGAATTAAAAAAAGACTTTAATATCTAATTCCTAATATATGAAAATTCTGATTTGTGAAGACGATACGATGACCTTAAAAGCATTAGAGCACAAGCTTAAAAAGGATGGATACGAAATTATTTCAGCAAAAGACGGAAAAAGTGCCAGCGAAATTCTTTCGGAGCAATCGGATATCGATCTTCTGCTTACCGATTTGCATATGCCTGTTTTAAGTGGTTTGGAGCTTATAAGCTTTGTTAGGGGAAAACTTAAAAGTAATATGCCTATTGTTATGCTCACCAGAGTAGGCCTTGAAGAAACTGTTTTACAAGCATTCGAACTCGGAGCTG
>JAAUTT010000631.1 GCA_012031335.1 Bacteroidales bacterium
CGGGAGTATTTTTCAAGCTTTTCTTTGTCTCCGTAATACATGGTTAATAGTTCCGAAAATCCCATTATCGCATTCATGGGTGTTCGTATTTCGTGACTCATGTTTTGCAGGAAGGCAGTTTTTAACCGATCGCTTTCTTCCGCTTTTTCCTTTGCATTTAGCATTTCGCGGGCGATTTGTTTGGTTTCGGTTATGTCGGTTTTAACTGCAACAAAATTGGTGATAGAATTTCCATATTTAACCGGTGAGATGATTGCTTTTTCCCAGTATTTTTCGCCATTTTTTTTGCGGTTACAAAATTCACCCTCCCAGGTTTCGCCTGAATTAATGGTTTCCCAAAGCTTCTCGTAATAATTGTTATCGTGAAATTCGGTTTTTAAAAATCTGGGGTTTTGACCGAGATATTCTTCGCGTGTGTAACCCGTACTTTCAGTGAAAAATGGATTGGCATATTCAATATTCCCAAAATTGTCGGTGATGATTATGCAGGCTTTTGAGCTTTCAACAGCTTTCTGGAGTTTGCGTATTGTCTGTTCTGCTTTTTTTCTTTCTCCAATGTTTCTCGAACTACCCTGTATTCCTGTAATCGTACCATTTTGTCGGTTATTAATTTAGCCGATACTTCAATGTTGATTATCTGTCCGTTTTTATGTGTTCCTTCGAATTCGAAAATCTGGGAATTGTTAACACCTGTTTTATAGTAAATTTCCTGATTAATAGCAAATTGTTTTTTTATAATCCCGATCGTTTCGGGTGAATAGAGTTGGGAAAATGGGAATTTTATTCTTTCGTCCACTGAGTAACCATATAACTTTTCTACTGATGGACTTATGTATTTAAAATTGAGGTCAAGGTCGAGTAGCCATACAACATCGTTAGAGTTTTCGGCCAATAACCGGTATTTTTCTTCGCTTTCTTCAACTCTTTTTTTTGCTTCGAGAATTTCAAGCTCGTTGAGTTTACGTTGTGTTATATCTGAGCCAATCAAGGCTATCTGGCCCTTCTGCGGACAATATACTATCAGTTCGAAATATTTATTAAGCTCCTTACTATAGTTCTCGAGGTGAGCAGGGATACCTGTTGTATGCACTTCTCCGAAGGTTTTAATCCATATTTCTTCAGTAGCGGGGAATGTTTCCAATAAAGTTTTCCCTATTAAATCCGAGGCGCTTACGTTAGTGCTTTGTTCGTAAGCCGGATTTACGGCCAGAAACCGGTAGTCGTTTAATTGGGTGGTTTCATTGGTTATAACTTCGTACAAACTAAAACTGCTGCTCAGGTTATGGAAAAGAGATTTGTAACGGGTTTCGCTATCCTGTATCTGTTTTTCGACTTCTTTTCTTTCGGAAATATCACGGTAGTTGCCGAGTATGCCATTTATTTCCGGGTCGTTCAGGAGATTTTTTCCAATAAATTCAATCCATTTATAATTTCCGTCTTTACAACGGTAACGACATTCAATTGATCCTACCGTGCCTGCTTCCTGCAGCAGTGATGCAATAAATTCCTGTGCTGTATGCAGATCATCAGGATGAATGAGGTTCCAGGTACTTTCGCCAATAACATCTTCGGGCTTCCAGCCAAAGTGTTTTTCAATATTTGGACTTTTGTAACGGTTTATCCCCTGGTTGTCGATTATTACCAATACATCCCCAATGTTTTCGACCATTTTTGTATGCATGGCCGAACTTATAATCTCCGAATATTTCACCATAATCCAACTTCTATCGAGGTTCCAATGAGCACAACACAACAAAGACGATAATTTTATTTCGAATTCATATTAAATTTAACGAAGTATTTCCAATAAAATGAAACTAAACTCATTAAAGTTTTAAGTAGTATTAAGCCAGTTGTTTATGGCTTAGTTTAATTTAAATAAGAAGTAAGCTTTATATTTCAAATGTTGATGGTGTTTTTTTCTGGTTTGCTTATGTAAATCTAAAATGGCAAGTGGAAATAGGTGTAATGAACAGAATTGGTGGGAACGATGTAAAAAAACAATCAGGTTTTTTAAAAAAGCATTTGTTAAAGGGAAGAAAATACTATATTTGCAACCGCAAAACAGAAAAATGGTTTTAAAAAATTATGATCTGTTGGAATGGCGCGGTAGCTCAGCCGGTTAGAGCGCATGATTCATAATCATGAGGTCTCCAGTTCAATCCTGGATCGCGCTACAAGATAAACAGCAAGTTAGCCACTCTTTATAGGGTGGCTTTTTTTGTTTTATGAAACCGGAGTCTGATTTTTGCTCGGATAAAATAATAAAAGGTTCGTTTTCATTTGGTTCGGTTCCAAACCTTAGGATATGTCCATCAGGTCTTCGATCTGCAGTTCGTAAGCCCACGAATAGCTCGTTGTAGGAAGTTTAATTATTGCACCTTTCGATTTAAGGCTATGATGCAAGGTGAAAATATCACCATCGAAACCAATCCAGATCCAGGTTCCGGGAAATCCCTGTCCTCCTTTGCACAAGTAAAGTCCAGTGTTATTCCGATTAATGCCAGTAAAATTACCGTTACCCCATGGCGCTTTTTTAAATCCTAAAACATCTGCATAGAATTGTAAACTCTTTGACATGTATTTCACGGAAAGAATAGGCGTAATGTTTTCAATTCTAAAAGTGGAAGCATTTATTTCTTGCTTAGGATATGATTATTAATATTACTCAAACTATAGCTTTAAACTTTTAATTAGTTGATTTAGTTAATTTCCTTTTAAGAATCAATGCACTGATAAGCGATATTAAGATTCCTACCGGAAGTATTTCCATATAAGTGTAAATGGCAAAGAAAAAAAGATTGTGTTTATAGTTATAACTTTCACTTTCGATGCTTTTAAGCGCTTTATCAAGCTCTGCGCCCGAAATGCCACTTTCGTGCAACTGTTTCACCTGAAGAGCGGCATATTTGTCCATAAAGTCGGGCATAAAAAAGTGGAATTCAATACCCCAGGTGATAACATATAGCGTAGAAGCGATCAGACTTATCAAAAGCCAAGTAAAAAACTTTTCCCAAATGTTATGGTGCCTCCATTTTGTTTGTCGCGATAGTTTTTAATACCCACAAATACAAACGAGAACCCAACAACCATGGCGCTAAAACCTATAATCATGCTGCCACTGCCACCATGGGCATCGGTTATGGCCATAGATGTTGCCATGAATGTACTAACTATTGCTCCTGATATTAATCCGAATGCTAAAATGTTCCTCTTCATATTGGTGGGAGGGATTTAAATATAAAGTTGGGATACATCCCCCGAAAAAGGGTGGTATAGGCAACAATAAATATTATCCTAATTCAAATTAAATTCTGTAAATTTTTAAGAGTTTGGAAGTTATGTAAAAAAAGAACATTTCCTGATAAAAGTGAAAATTTATCACCCGCGTAATAAATAAAAACTGGATTCTCAGAGATGGAGTGAAATATTGAGATGCCGGTTAATTTAAATGACCGTTTGGGAAAAGCAAACGGTTTTTGTGAACTAAGGCGAAAGTTTGGATTAGTTCAATTTGGATTTATATTTCCGACGCTCAGGAAAACTAATTATTTGATTACAAAATATATCTACTCCCTTTGGAGGATTCCCCTCAATTTTTACTAAATTTAATATACAAGACAAAAAAGATGGAATCTAATCTTTGGAAAATAAAGCATAAAGTCCTGAATACTGCCATATTATTCGGAATGTTGTTTAGCTACCCCGTTGTTACTTCATCGGTAAGCAGGGTGTTTGACATTGGCTGGCATAATATATTCTTCTATCATATTGGAATTGCAATAGCCCTCACCGCTTTATACCTGTGTAGGAATAAGCTGACTCTGAAATATAAAATCCATTTTTATGTTGCCATTTTTGGTTCCCTTAACCTGGTAGGTCTTCTAACGTTTGGACTTGTCAGCGGGATAAGTTATATTTTTTTAACTGTCCTGGTTATTACTATCATTTTAGATAAAAAACGGGGATCATTTATGCAGTTGTTTTCATTTTGTTGTGTTCAATTATTTCTTTATATGTAATTTATTTTAAACAAACATTCTCAATTAA
>JAAUTT010000632.1 GCA_012031335.1 Bacteroidales bacterium
TCGAAGTAAATACTTCTTTTTGAGTCTTCGCACCAAAGAGGCTCCGAGTCGATGATCACCCCATCCATATCAAAAATAACTGCTTCCAACATCCGCAATAACCTTATTAACTTTCAGTTTTATTTCTATTAATTTCTTAACATCTTCCACATCGTCCATATTTTGCATCAAAATGGAAATATGCCTGAATTTTTTTCCCGCCGTTTCATAAAACTCTTCCTTTCGCTGATCCGAGATATTGCTATTTTCGATTAATGCTTCCGCTTTATTACTCAGGTAGAATGTAACCCTAAAAGTGGTTGCATGAACGCCAACCCAATAAATCACTTTCTCCTTTCGAAGACCGCGGTATAACCAGCTTTTACCATCGTTATAATAACGCCATTCTCCGGTAATATCGCTATGATGATTTTCAGAAAATCCAGGATGGCTTCCCAGAAAACACGGTTTGGACCAATGATAGAAAATAATAATTCATCATTAGGTTCAACGGAAGGATCGGTTAAAACAATTGGTTCCATGTTAGTTAAATAATGGGTTCATTGATATTTTGATTTACCTGTCATATTTTGCATTCTTTTGTCCAAGCCACACGTTTCCCACCATGATTAAAATCATCAAAAAGCCAAAGATATATTTTTCTGCAATCCGTTACAAACCAACTTTCACCCTTACCCCCTCGGAATGACTCGAGAACTCGGGCGCATACATGCACTGAATGGTAGTAATGCCGTTGGAAAAGTCGCCCGATTGCGATACCCGCAGTGAATATTCAAACACATAAGTTCCTTTAGGCAGGTAGCCTATAAAGAAGTTAGTGGCCAAATCGCCGGGACTCTGATAATACCATAGTCCATTCTGGAATTTATACTCCGATAAGGTTTCAACAGGTTCGAAAGCTGCAGCCCGCATGTCCTTCAGATGAATATATTCCATGGTTCGGTCGCAGCGAAGATCAATACGTACTTTTACCAGATCGCCTGGGATAAGCTTAGTGGTATCCGTAACCGGTACGATAACCGGTCCACGATCGGTATTTACCTGTTTGAATAATTTTTTATCAATCTTCAATGGGGTTTCGGCTGTGGTTATTTTATCGAGTTGTTCAAAATATTGCCAGTAAACAGCTCCCCAGGCAACACCTTCATCGGTTTTCTTAATGGTTATTTTGCCCATATCCGGTTTTAATTCCGGGCCTGTCCAGGACGTTTTAAAGTAACCTGTCCCAGCTTCGGCTTTAATATCTTCACGTTTTAAAGGATCTATTTTTTCGCTACCCACTTGAATTTCCACAGGTTTATCGCTGACCAGTACATCTGATCCTCGCCGTAATAAAGCATAACATGCCTCGGCGGTAGCGCGGGTAGTCTTCCAGTCCTGCGTTTGCTTCTGTTTCAGCAACCACACTTTTATATCCTCCACAGCGGCCATGTCATTGGCAACCTCATCAAAAACTTCGGTCATAAGCGCCTGCGTTTCAATGGGAGCCTGGTACCAGTAATATCCGTGTGTATATTTCCAGTACATGCCCATTTCTTCAGTTCGGAGCGAGCGTTCCCTGAGCGATTTAACAATATCGGCCGGCGTTTGTATGTCGCCGTTTCGTTTCAAAGCCAGCGCAATAAGACCCTGGGTATATAAACTTTCGGAAGTCCAGTATCGCTTTGCTTGGTCGAGCCAGTAGCGATAAGCCTCCTGATGAGCTTTTTCAATGGGAATATCCTGAAAAAACTGCGGGCATACAAATATTGAATTTCGTATACATCCAGATGTTTTTCATCCTGCTTAATTTCCTTATTCCGGGCATGTATAATTAAGCTCTGATAAGAGGCATTCATTTTCATATCCATGTACGAAACAGCCCTCTGTATCATATCTTTTAGTTCAGTGCTTTGCATAGTTTTAATACCCATGGCCTCCAAATGCCCCATTCCTGCAACAATATACTGGGTGATATATCTATCCTCGGGCAAACCAGGAAACCATGAAAAACCACCGTTTTCGAGCTGTGCTTTACGGATCTTTTCCTGTGCATTCACCATTTCGGAAGCCATGCGGTTCAGATCGAAAAGGAGGGCTATGTTTCGCTTGCGCTGACTTTCACTCTTGGCATTCAGCACCCAGGGCGTTTCCTGTAGTAGGGCCGTTTTCAATTCCTGATTCTTTTCCAGATTCGAAAGCAGGGCATCGGGCTGAATGGTGGACCAGGTATCGAATACTTTTTTTAATACGAGGATTGGAATTAGCAATATGCGAAGCGATACTATTTGCATAATACCTCGAAAAAAGCTGTTCCGTGCATTCGTATGGAAACTCCATCAGGTATGGCAGTGCCTGAACAGCATACCATGCAGGATTGGATGTAAACTCGAGAGTATACCTGTGATTTCGTAAGGTAGCAGAATTATTGTTAACCAGTTTTTCGAAAATGAAATCCTTCTTTTGCTTTCCGCGGACAGATAAAGGTAATGTTTCGGTAACAAGCATGCGATTGGTAACAACGGGCAGAGTCATTTCTTCCCCGTCGGAGAAATCGCCCGAACGTGCAACAATACGGTATGTCAAAGCCTGTATACCTTCAGGAATTTCGATGTGCCATACCAGATTTTGGCTCTGCATAGGCTGAAGATTGAAATTACGGATATTATCACTGTTCTTCAGAAGTACATCCACCGGCTGCATGGTAAGGGCGTCGAAAAACTCGAGCCTTGCCTGTCCGTCGAGATTTTTATCCACCATACTGTTGATTTTTGCCTGAAAAACCATTTTATCGTTTTCGCGGAAAAAACGAGGCTGGTTAGGCACCACCATCAAATCCTTCTGTGTAACCAATTCTTTTGGATGAGTCCATATTTGAGATCCTGTGTATGGGCAAAGCCGAGCATTTTCCAGCGGGTGAGCGCTTCGGGAATGGTAAAACTGATAATAATTTCGCCCTGTGGGTTGGTTTGCAGGTGAGGATAAAAGAATGCTGTTTCGTTGAAGTTTTTTCGCACTTTCACTTCACCAAAATCCTGTTTGGTATCGCCGGCTGCGATAGAATGAGGCACATTCACAGCCTGAAAACCCGTAACCTCCTCAGCCTTATCATTAACTGAGTCCATAATCACCGGTGGGGAAAAAGCGGCTTTAGATTCAACGCGTGAAAAGGCTTTCTTTTTTACTGATCCATATCCTAAAACCTCTGTTTCCTCCATAACCAGAAAAGCAGGAGATTCATCCGTAACGTAATAATAATTGTATTGCCAATCCAGCTGCGGATAATTTGGATCAATGGTATTCTTGAGTTTTAAATTGTTCCAGTTTTTAAGATAGCTACGAAAAGATGCAGATTGAAAACCATTCAGACTTTGCCAGTTAAGACCTGAGTAAACGGAATTATAAAAACTGCATACCAGTTATGAGGGCGAAAGGCATCCAGCGATGCATCGTAAAGGGTAGCCACCATTTCGGCCATCGCTTTATCAGCATTTTTGGGGGATATTTTAATTTCCATTGTTCCAGTTGCCCGGGTTGTAACTTAACGCGAAATGATTCGAACCGGATATCGAGCTGTTTATTTGTATATGGCACAGTAATAACTCTTGTATTGGCGTACATTCTGTTATGCTTAACTGTAACCATATGAACGGCAAAATTACCCCGGTATTCCTCCCTGATAGGTATTTCGTGCAACGTCACCTGGTTTTGAATATCTTTCCATTGCTTTTCCACAATTTTACCATCGTGCTCAACTTCGAACAGATATTTCACTTTTTCGGTACTCCCGGCGCTAATCACAGCTTTTTCGCCCGGTTCGCCCGACGATTTTAATTCGGTAACCTGGAAAACAGCGGGAAATGTCATTGTCCCCTTTTGATTGTCTGTCACATCAAAGTAAGCCACTTCCTTTACTTCTTCTCCGTATTTATCCTTTCCGGAAATCTGGAGCAGGTATTTCCCAACCTCCCAGTTTTGAATATCGTCGATTTTAAATTTTTTATCAACAGATGTATCGAAAACCTTTGAAACGATTTCCTTTCCTTTAGCCCATTTATAATGATTGTTCT
>JAAUTT010000633.1 GCA_012031335.1 Bacteroidales bacterium
GAAAGGGAATATTTTTATTTTATTTCTGTTCAACAAAGTCGCTGTTCAGAATATCAGATATGATAAACGGAAGGTCATCAGTTGTCACATTTTCCTTTTGGTCGCCAAGTTCAATTACCCTTTTGGTAACTTGTTTCATCAGTTCCGGATCGAGTTCTATTCCCAGTTCCTGAAGGTTTTTCATGATATTTGATTTCCCTGCTGTTTTACCTAGTGCATATTTACGAACCCTGCCAAAAACGCTCGGGCAGAAGCTCGTTGAAATAAAGCTTGTCCTTGCTGTCGCCGTCGGCATGCACGCCACAGGTTTGGGTAAACACATTTTCTCCAACCACAGGTTTATTGGATGGAATTCGTATCCCGGAGATAGATTCAACCATCCGGCTTACAACATTAATCTTTTCTTCGTGAATATTCATTTTAACATCCGAATGGTCGTGAAGAACAGCAACAACACTAGCTAAAGGGGCATTTCCTGCACGTTCGCCCAAACCATTTACAGTTGTATGTATACCTTTTGCACCGGCGCTCACACCGGCCAAAACATTTGCAGTAGCTAAATCGTAGTCGTTATGCGCATGAAAATCAAAATGTAATTCAGGAGCACGATCAACCATTATTTTAACATATTTATATGCTTCTTCAGGATTCATAACACCCAAAGTATCAGGAAGCATAAACCGCATGAGTTTTTCGTTGCGGAGAGAATCCAAAAGAAATAACACATACTCCTGGGAACTGCGCATACCATTACTCCAGTCTTCAAAATAGATGTTAGCCTTCAGTCCCTGACTTATGGCATAGTTGAGCACTTCTTTAACATCGGAAACATGCTGTTCGGGTGTTTTTTTAAGCTGGCCTGTTAAATGTTTCATCGAACCCTTGCAAAGCAGGTTTACCACCTTAGCACCCGAATCGCGTATCCAATCGATGGATTGTGTGCCATCGATAAAGCCAAGAACCTCAACCTTATCAAGATAACCATTCTGACCAGCCCATTCAGTAATTCGTTTTACCGCCTTAAATTCACCTTCCGACACCTTGGCCGATGCCACTTCAATGCGGTCGACCTTTATTTCTTCCAATAACATTTTGGCAACACTCAGCTTTTCGCTGGCAGTAAACGAAACCCCCGACGTTTGTTCCCCGTCGCGCAGGGTTGTATCCATTATTTCGACTTTCATATTGAGCCCTCCTTAGCCCCTCCGATAGAGGGAGATAAGAAATTTAATTTACTTTAATATTTACTTAACCTTTCCCCTTTTTTCACTTTTTGGAAAAAATGGAAAAGAGCTTACTTACCTGGTTTTTTCAAATACTTCTATTTTGTCTTTCATACTCAACAGATAATCGATATCGTCATACCCATTCAACAAACATGTTTTTTGTATATATTGATATCGAATTTTTCAGAATCTCCTGTAGCAAGTAATGTTATGGATTGATTTACGAGATCGACTTTGATTTTTGTTTGTGGATCTTTTTCAATAGCACCAAACAATCTATTCAGAAATTCTTCCGAAACCTGCACTGGTAAAAGACCATTGTTCAAAGCATTTGCCTTGAAGATATCGGCAAAAAAACTTGAGACCACTACTTTGAAGCCAAAATCGTAAATTGCCCAGGCGGCATGTTCGCGACTGGATCCACTTCCGAAGTTTCTTCCACCAATAAGTATCTGTCCTGAATATTTTGTATCGTTTAAAACAAATCCCGGAATTGGTTTATTGGTCTTGTCATATCGCCAATCGCGGAAAAGATTTTCGCCGAAACCGGAACGTGTGGTTGCTTTTAAAAAACGGGCAGGTATAATCTGGTCGGTATCCACATTCTCAATGGGCAGTGGTATTGCTGTCGATTCTAATGTAACAAACTTATCTATTGACATTTTTTTATTTCTTAAGATTCCACAATTACAATAATTCTCTCGGATCGGTAATTACACCGGTTATGGCAGCTGCTGCGGCGGTGAGCGGACTCGCCAGAAAGGTGCGTGAGCCTGGTCCCTGGCGGCCTTCGAAGTTTCTGTTCGAAGTAGCTACAGCATATTTACCTTCGGGAATTTTATCGTCGTTCATTGCTAAACATGCGGAACATCCCGGCTGACGAAGCTCAAAACCTGCTTCTTCCAGAATTTTGTCAATTCCTTCATCCTGGCACTGTTTTTCAACCTGTTTCGATCCGGGAACCAGCCAAACAACAGTATCGTTTGCCTTTTTCTTACCCTTACAAAACTTGCAAATGCCCTAAAGTCTTCGATACGTCCATTGGTGCAACTTCCAAGGAAAACGTAATCTACCTTTCGGCCAACCATTTTGGAACCGCCTTCCAGACCCATATAATTTAAGGCTTTGAGGAAGGTGTTTTTGTTATTATCGGCCAAATCGGCACCGGTAGGAATGGATTCGGTAATTTTAATACCCATACCCGGATTGGTACCGTAAGTAATCATTGGTGTGATATCGGCGGCATCGAAAGTATAGACCATATCGAACTGTGCGCCTTCATCTGTTTTTAATGTCTTCCAGTAGGCAAGGGCTTTATCCCAGTCGGCCCCTTTTGGAGCGTATTCCCTGCCTTTTACATAATTGAAAGTTGTTTCATCGGGAGCGATCATACCACCACGTGCACCACTTTCAATACTGAGGTTGCATAAAGTCATACGTCCTTCCATTGTCAGGCTGGTAATGGCCGAACCTGTATATTCAATAAAGTGACCTGTACCACCGGCAGTGGTAATTTTCGAAATAATATAAAGAGCAATATCTTTTGCTGTTACACCTTTCCCTAAAGTGCCGTTCACTTCAATTTTCATCTTTTTGGGCTTGGGTTGCATGATACATTGGGTTGCAAGTACCATCTCAACTTCCGAAGTGCCAACACCAAAGGCTACAGCGCCAAAGGCACCATGGGTAGAAGTATGACTGTCGCCACATACCATTGTCGATCCCGGAAGCGTAATGCCCAATTCAGGACCTACTACATGCACAACACCCTGGTAAGGATGATTTAACCCGAATAGGGTAACACCGTGACGGTTGCAATTCTCGGTAAGTTTTTCAACCTGCGAACGTGAAAGCTCATCGTGAATGGTAAGATGCTGGTCCTTGGTGGGCACGTTATGATCGGGAGTAGCAAAAGTTTGTCCGGGACGGAAAACTTTGATGCCTCTTTTATCCAGACCTGCAAATGCCTGCGGACTTGTTACTTCATGCACCAGATGACGGTCGATATACAGCACGCTGCGGCTCTCGGTCTGGGCCTTGGGGGCCGTCAGCCCGTGGGGAGCCGCCGCCATCTGAGTGGAATTTCCGGCGTTCTGGGCGAACGCGCCGCCGGTCATGACCAAAAGGGCAAACAGAGCCATCAATACGGTGGAACGGACAGTGTTCATCTCTCGCCTCCCTCAATGTACCGGCAGATCCGTTGCATAGAAGACTAACCAAAGGTCCGTGTTCTTCGTTTGCGTGCCGGCCAACAACCCGCGCATCATAGCTATCGGGTTAGTCCAAGCAAGAGACTTGGGTAAATCTAAGGATTCGCGCCGTTTTGACAGCTTGTCAAAGGATCGCCATGCAGCCCGAATCCGGCGAATCGGAAAGCGGAGTACTCGGGCATCCGCTTTCCGACCCTTGGACCGGCCCCTGGCCCCGGACCTACATGGTACCGCCGAGGGCGTTGACGAACTGCCCGGTGTTGTACCGCATCATCGCGACGTAGGAGCCGGCCGGGCCGTCCGGCTCCGACAGCGACCCGGAATAGAGCCGGCCGCCGATCGCAATTCCGGTCTCGGCGGCGATCCGCTCGACCAGCCGCGGGTTGGAGGTGGTTTCGGTGAAGATGGCGCCCGCCCGCCGTTCGCGGACGAGACCGATCAGCGTGGCGATGTCGCGGGCGGAGGCTTCGGCCTCGGTCGAGGTGCCGACCGGGGAGAGGAAGGTCACCCCATAGTCCCGGCCATAATAATTGAAGGCGGCGTGTGGCACGATGATCACGCGGCGCTCCTGCGGAATGGTCGACCAAGCCGCCCGGATATCCGAATCGAGGG
>JAAUTT010000634.1 GCA_012031335.1 Bacteroidales bacterium
CGGTAAGTATATTTCATTGTTTCCAATTTTTTCAATTACCTGTTTAATTGTCAATTTTTCGTAACTCATAACTTTTGTCCGTTGTTTTTTTATAGTGTACCTATGTCGTTTCAAGCTGACCGCTAACTCCTTTATATACGCATCATTTCTAAACCTAAAGGTATTGATTAAATCATCTTTAAAAGCGGTATCAATAAATAATTTGTTTTCTGGTGCTGCCAATTAATGTACAACTCCGTTTTTCGCATGTGGCGGCCCGG
Organism: Bacteroidales bacterium; assembly: GCA_012031335.1. The sequence goes on from JAAUTT010000634.1 coordinate 261, forward strand.
ATTGCGCATGTGGCGGCCCGGATTGTGCATGTGTCAGCCCGGATTGTGCATGTGTCGGTCCGTATTGCGCATGTGTCGGTCCGTTTTGCGGGTGCTGCTGTGCCTTTTAGAAGTTGGCAGCCATTTTGTCGCGAGGGTTTGCACCTACCTATCCACGAAGCACAAACCCATCTGCGGAACTGGCAGGTTTATTTTGCTTATTGAACGTGGGCAATTGCGAAGCCCCGCTTTTTTTTCGGGGAACACCTCTGAAAAATAAAACAATATGTAAGTAATCCTCAAACGGCCCTGTTGGGCGGTTACGCGGACTGGAGAGGCGGAAACTCTTCCCGAAATCTTTGGATGCAGGGGGCTTTGAGCGGTTTACAGAATGTGTTTACATTTGTTAGAATCCATGTATTGCGGTTACTCCTTCTCTTCATGTTTAGAATGTGAACCGGCTATTTTTTTGGTGATAAGTATTTTACATCGATTCCCAATTGGTTGGCCCATGGGTTTCCACCATTAAACAATTAAACCATCTTGCATTTCAATAGTCCTGTCGGTATTGTTAGCAAAATCTGGGTCGTGCGTTACACAAATAATGGTTTGGCCGTGTTCTTGTGCCAATTGTTTGAATATTTCCTGAACAGCCCGTGAGTTTTTTGAATCGAGATTCCCTGTTGGTTCGTCGCCCATAATTACAGATGAGTTATTAATAAGGGCTCGGGCAATGGCTACCCGCTGCTGCTGTCCACCTGATAGCCTGTTCGCATTTTTTAGTTCCTGGCCTTCCAAATCAAGCAAACGCAAACTTTCATAAGCTTTATGTTCAATTTCTTCATTAGAAAGCTTACCCAATTTTAATGCGGGCAGCATTACATTCTGTAAGGCTGAAAATTCGGGCAACAGATAATGAAATTGAAACACAAAACCAATATGTTCATTTCTAAAAGCGGCTAACTGATTCTGGGTTTTTCCTGTAAGCACATCTCCGTTTATCTGGAGCGTGCCTTCATAATCAAGTATCCAATGGTAGAAAGCACAATACAAAAGGTTTGGAACTTTCCCGGGAACCCGTATTTTCCGACTATAGACAGAAACTCCCCATTTTTTAACTGTAAAAGAAACTCCTTTTAAAACCTGAAATGTTTCAGGCTCATGAAAATACTTAATCAGGTTCCTTATTTCTAACGATGTTGCTTTTTCCATGTTATCCTCGAATAATAATTACAGGGTCAATTTTTGAAGCTTTTCTGGATGGTATAAATCCGGCAATAAGTGTTGTTAATATCCCGAAAACCACTGCAAGCAAAAAATCCTGAGCCCGAAAAAATACCGGCAATGTTTCCAATCCTGCAATGGTAAATGGAACCAGGGTGATAAGCAAAGACATTCCATAGCCCATTAATACACCAACCAAAGCACCCAAAAGACCAATAACAGTTGCCTGGGTTAGAAATATGGTCATGATGTCGTTCCCGGAAAATCCGGTTGCTTTCAGGATGGCAATTTCTTTGATTTTCTCATTAATGGTCATGTTCATAATATTATAAATGCCAAAACCGGCAACCAGTAAGACTGGTGAGAGAAACCGCAACAGCAATAATGTTCCTGAGTTCCGAACCGGCAACCAATTGTTCATTGGCTTCCTGCCACGATTCTATTTGATAAGGAATCATCGGGGCAATTTTTTGAATAAACGATGCTGTATTGTCCCTGTCCTTAATGTTGACCATAATATCGCTGGCAAAATCGGAATTTTCGCCCACCAATTGCCGCGCTGAAGTAATATTCAAATAGGCTTTTGTTTCGTCCATGGTTTTTAGGTTGCTTTCAAAAATGCCCACCACCATATAATTTTTCGAAACACCATCGGAGGTTAGCACATTGACGCTATTGTTGATTTGCAAACCGAGTTTTTCAGCCAACAATTTTCCTAAAATAATACCGGTTTTGTGCGTCGACAAAGCGTTCCATTCGCCTTGAATAATGCTTGCGGAGGTATTAAACAATTCATCCTCCGATTTGAGCTCAACACCGGAAATAATTCCGTTGACCTTTTTTGAACCGCTTCTGAAAAACACATTGGAATTCACCTGGCGGGCAACTGCAACTACTTCCGTTTGCCTTTTTACAGATGAAAAAACAGACGACGAATTGTTCAGGCCAGTCGTGTACTGTATATTTTTCCTGTTCAGAATATTAAAAATGGTATTCGACTGGTCGAACCGGCCCTCTATGGGATTGTAATCATTCCTGTTATCCTGATTATAAATACGGATATGGGATAATGCGCTAAATGCCAGGTCGTCCTGTGTTTTGTTTACCCCATTCATAAAACTGTTCATGAAAATGTACATAGACACCCCAAAAGTAACCCCCAAAACAGCCACAAAGGTTTGCCATATCTTTGAAGTAAGATGGACCCGAGCAATTTGAATATTTGTTGATTTCGCCATAGGTTTGTTTATTTTGGAAGTAAAAGGATGGTAGAATCATTGGCACCGGAAAGGATTTCAACCCACTCGGCAGTTCGGATGCCCACGGTAACCTTAACCTGTCCATTTTTTTTGTCAAGAATAAAATCGCCAGGCAACAGAAATTCTGCTGGTATTACTATCGCATCGGCCTTTTCGTTTGTTTTAATGTTGGCATGAAGTTGTGTCCCCGATTTTAAATTGGCAATGGGCGCATCAAACCAAGCTTCAGCAATGAATGATTGCTCCTTATCATCAAAATAGGGGTAAATTTTTGAAAGAATTGCCTTATAACTTTTATTCTTCTCGGTGTTCAGCTCAATGTAAACTTCTTGCCCAAGTTTTATTTTGTTAATGTCTTCTTCCACAACAAAGAGTTTTGCAATGTATTTGCCTGAGCCAATTTCAGCAACAGGCTCTCCTCGTTTTACCAACTCTCCTTGTTGCTTTTGAATTTGAAAAACCACTCCATCCACTTCGGCCCTGATTTCGTAGAACGAGGATGTATTTTGCTGCGCTGCCAGGTTTGCTTTGTTTTTGCTTACTTCTAATTGCAGTTTGTTTTTTGTATCCGAAATTTGATTTTTGATTGAAACCAAATCCTGCCTGGAGTTTTCGTAGCTTACTTTTGCTTTTTCATAATCAACCTTACTTACCGCACCAGACTGAACAAGTTTTTGATACCTGACAAATTCAGAGAATCTGTTGTGAGTTTATTCTCCACTTGATTCTTTTGCGCCATCAATTGTTTCAGCACAGGTGAATTATCACTTAGATTCGATACTGCAAACTGGTAATTTGCTTCGGCATTTACGAGCTGCTCTGGTTGCGCTTCATTTTTAATGCGAAATAAAATTTGCCCGGCTTTCACCGAATCCCCTTCGTTGAAAATGATTTACTCAAGTAGCCATCTGCCTGTGAAGTAACGATATATTGATTCTCAGTGATAATATTTTCCACTGGCAAAATACCGGCTTCTACAATATTTTTTTCTTGAAGGATTTTGTTTGGATTCTTGTTGGTTACATCCTGCAATAGAGATGGTAATTAGCACAGCTGAAAATAATTTTAACTTTTTCATTACTATTTAGTTGTTTCGTGATTGAATGATTGCTTTATGGATAAGGTAATCGGACAGGCGGCTGAAATATTGGTTTTCAACAGCCAGATAATCGTCATGCACAGAAATGTAATTGTCCAGGCCAATGAGCCCCTCTGAATATTTGCTATAAGCAAGCTGAACGTTTTCGTCTGCCAATTTCAAATTTTGCCCTGCCGTTTGCACCGAATGCTTCGCTGTGATGTAGTTGTTAAATAAAATGCTGTCGC
>JAAUTT010000635.1 GCA_012031335.1 Bacteroidales bacterium
AAGACCGACACCAGGAAAAATCAACGATCATTGCATCACAGATACCCGTTGGCAAATGGCACGAAATCATTGGGGAAAGTACCATTGCCGATGCCATCCTGGACCGTTTGGTTCATACAGCACATCGCATCGAACTCAATGGAGACTCTTTGCGTAAAAAGAAAAATTAGTACTTTTAATTTATTATTAACGTTCATTGCATTTTGTCTGCCGATTGCCTTCGGGATTAATGGCCTTCCAGGAGAGGGGTCAATTTCAGGAATGAGGGGTCAGTTTGTTCGGAATAAACACGAAGGGTATTTTGTCATAAAATAATAAAATCTCCTGACAGTAGGAGACTCATTCTGATATTCGTTTGGGTCAATAAATTTATGTTTTAATAACTCTGTGAAATTAGTTATATCTAAATCCTCGTAGTAAGCTATTCCTCCCGAAATTGTATCCCAGTTTACATGGATATCAAGAATGCTATCCCTTATTTTAAAATCTTTATTTAGAATAATATTGCTTGAAGTATCATTTAAATATGATTCAACTTGTTTTGGCATTATAATTTCCTTATCAGATTTACTAACTAAAGTACAGGAGAATAGGACTATATAAATCAAGAAAATTGCTTTATTTCTTATCATTTCCGGATCATTTTTTCAATTCAAACTATATTTTCTTAACACAAAATTAGGTCTAACGGTTGGCGGGTCGAGTAGGCAAGGGCATTTCAGCCCAAGCCTCTCACGGAACCGTACTTGAAAGTCTCCCCTCATAGGGCTCTTGTTATACAAATCTATTCGCTTCAATGTGAAAATCCTAATTGCCAATGATAAAATAAGTTTGGGTATTGAGTCCTTACTCTGTTTATCCACTCAAAGGATTTGCTAATACTCGTTTTGTAGCGTTTATACCTTTGCCTTGCCCATCGAGCTTGCGTTATTTTTTTAGTATTTTCCTTGTTTCTATTATTTTATCTGATTGATTTATCTTTAAAACATAAAATCCCTTTTGAAAACTAGTCAAGTCAATTCTTGAAGAACCAAAAGATTTTGAATTAACCAAAACTTTTCCAGATAAATCTAATATACTTATCATTAGCTCTTGTTGGTCTTACTTTCGATTTCAATCCAATCGGATGCTGGATTGGGGTAAACCTTAATATGCGCATTTATACTATTACTTTCTATACCAGTCCATTTATAGGTATAATCACATGAATCAGCAATTCCAGTTGAATAAAAACCTAACTCAGAGTCTTGATAACACCTTAACCCACCAGAATAATTACCATCACAAACAATCCCTGATAAACTGTAGAGATTAAATAAGTAATTTTTATCACCAATCCGTTCAATTATTTCACCTCCATATCCTAAATCCTCCCAACCGAAATTAAGGGATTTATACGACACATGTAACTTTTCAGTTTCTTTGAATTAATAGTCATGAAGCTAACAGAATCAACGACAACCTGAATCGTGTCAAGCTTTGATTCCAAATCCATCCCGAAAACAATAGTCCAAGAGCTATCTTTTTGTGCTTTTAAATCATATAAAATTTGAAATGTGTCAATTTCGGGAACATAGAAATATGCAATACTATCCTCGAAATAGACGAAATCCTTTGTATTATGAAATGCGCACATTAATCCTCCATTATTCTCAAGGATTTTACAATCTTTGCCTTTGATTATGGTATCTCCAACCGATTCAATCCATAAATAGGATATATCACCAGAAAAAGCAAATTGTTCCGTATAATACCATTTTGCTCCAATTGGTGCAAAATCTTGTCCGAATGAATGGTAAATCTGAAAAATTATCAGAAATGCTGTGATGTAGAGCTTCAGTTTCATTACTATCTAATTTTATGGTACTGTGTCTGTTTTAATGCAAGCTAACATCTGGATAACATTAATACTATTATAACACCATTACAATTCTGCCCCAATAAAAATTATATGATGTTAGTGGCTGGGTTATTTAGTTATAAATTTCCTAATTAGTTATCAATGCATATTCGCACATAGGTCTATGAATCTTGTCATAAATGACTCTTCCTAATCGTAAATCTGACAAATTTGCATTAATATCCAAAAGGCTTTTTGAATAACAAGGTTTAAATAAAAATCTCTTATTATTAATTCCTTTTAATGGAAATAATTTCATTTTTTCACCATTATTCAATAGAAGGACAGAATACTTTTTTGAAAAATTGTAAGGCTCAAATTGATACTTTAAAATCAATTTGCTTTTAAAGGCAGTATCCACAGTCGATGACCCTATTGTTTGGGAAAGCAAAGGAATCACATAAATATTGGCCACCAGCAATAAAATTAAAAAATTTCCTCATAAAATAAATATTTTAAAATTACCTATCAATTTTGTAAAATGGATGTTAGCCTTGCCGGTAACATCCATATTTAATTATTACTGTTATATCACATCACCATTACCCAATATCTCCAAACCCCTATTATCCGGTTTTAAACGTTTGCAAATGTTTACAAATGCATGCAAGGGTTTGAAATTAACTGGTATCTCTTTTATATCACGGGAAATCATCAGGTTTGTTGTTTGTAGTTTCCGGTTGGCACAAATTACAAAAACTAATAACATATGCATGCTATGGTATGGGTATTTTTTAAGGGGATTTGGAAAATTGTTTACAACGTGGGTTTGGGTTGTTATTGCATAAAATTGATCAGTGGGTTACTTTATATCTTAGTATCTAGTAGTAAGTATCAAGTAGTAAGTAGTAAGACAAATACAGGATCAGGGAAAATACAGTTTTAGGTTTTGGTTCCTGTTCAGGGATTACTGTTTTTCAAGATGGATAGGAATAAAAACGCCGTTATAAAAAGTTGGCTGGTTGAATTTACGGTAATAAACGTTTCAACATAGCCTTCGATGGAAAGCGCATGGAAGTAACGATTTATTGGAGGGTAAGTGTTAGCAATGGTTGTTTATCTTATCTTCAAATTATTAGGATCTTGTCTACAGTCCCAGATTGTATGGACAATAATGTTTTCAGGCGAAATCTCATAGAAAATAATGAAATCATCAATAATCAACCCTCGTATATCTTCAAAATCGGTGCTGATACCAATTTCCGGATGCTTATCTAATAATGAAAGTTCCTTTACAAATCTTTTATAAAGTTTAGCGGAATACCGGAGAGTTTTGTTTCTATTTGTATAGAATTCAAGAATTTCAAAAAGTCTAATACTGGATCTTTTGGACCAAATCATCTTGCGCTTAGCCATTTTATTGAAATCTTTTATCTAATTCAGATTGATCAATAAATAATCCTTGTTCAATTTCCTTTTTTGGCCTCAATAATCTCGTAACGTTGGTTTTGAGTGAGGTTTAAAACTTGGGATTGAGATTTTGAATCAAGAATTGTTTTAATCGCATTCAAAAATGTTTCATCATTGATCTCTGCAATTCTATGCATTAAAATCTTTTTCAATTCTATCGTTGTCATACTGCAACATTTAAGGTACAAATATACAAAATTCGAAAGTCGAAATCAGGCAGAAGTTTTTTTTCTTATAATTATTGCCATTGGTAAATACTCGGGTAGCAAGGGCATTTACTCAGCTATGCTTCGAGAGGGCCATACCATTCAACCCTATAACTTCACAGAACCGTACTTGTGAGTATACTCCCATCGGTTGGGTACACCACTCTGCCAAGTAATTACCCCTCTCTTGAAAATAACAGTGGAGATTCATCCATCAGTCGGTGGACTCCTCCTTCGTTATTACAGCATGCAGAACCTGTTTATTGGCGTGGTTCTGCTTATCGGCACACTATGAAATGTTGGGATTTCGTGGCTACGAACTTACCAGCCAACAAGAAGCTTGCCAGTGATTTATGCACTTGGCAGACCGCTTAAACCCTAATACTTTATGACCGTATGTTACGTGCTGGCATTTTATTGTTTAATACTATTTTTTTCTTTTTTGCTCAATTGTATTTACACCCACAACATAAGCATACATTGCAGAAGAATAAAAATTCAGTTCAATATTATCATGCATTACAAGCGCC
>JAAUTT010000636.1 GCA_012031335.1 Bacteroidales bacterium
AGAATACCCGAGGTAGCAAAGGCCTGATGTATCTCCTTTATATGAAGCGCTACCTCCCCGTTTCCTTTATCCTCATTACCACCAATGGCAACTAATACTCCTTTTATATTCACATCTTAAACAATAAAATTATCATCATATCTCAGAGATATCCGTACCAACCTTTGGAAGCTCCCTGAAATGAACCATTTATAACATTGATTACAAAGCAGAACTTATAGTGTTTGCTTAACATTTTAAAAACAGTGTTTAAATAAGCTTCTTCTCGTCGCTTAGCATGCAAAGTGCCAGCATGTGGCATATAATTAGCAAAGTTCATTTTACCGGAATAAATAGTAAACCCGGTTTATGCAATTACTAAAAAATATTTATGAAAATTATAGATATGCATATCCTGAACGGACCTAACTTCTGGTCGGTTCGAAAACACAAACTGATTGTACTAAAACTCGATTTGGAAGAACTTGAAGAACTGCCAACGAGTAAAATCCCGGGATTCTACGACCGTATGCGCGAAATGCTGCCCTCGCTTTACAATCACTATTGCTCCGAAGGGCACCCTGGAGGATTCTTGAAAGGGTAAAAGATGGAACCTGGATGGGGCACGTTATGGAACATATTGCCCTCGAATTACAAACTTTGGCTGGTATGGACTGTGGTTTTGGAAGAACTCGGATGGCCGGGAATCAAAAAGGTATATATAATGTTGTTTTTGAATATAAGGAGGAGAAAGCAGGTGTATTTGCAGCGGAATCGGCTTTTAAGATTACCGAATCGCTAGTGACTGGGGAACCTTATAACATAAGGGCCGATATTGACCAAATCAGAACTATTTACGGTGAAAATGGTATCGGTCCCAGCACCATGGCCATTATTAACGCTGCCATTAAAAGGGATATTCCTTTTTTCAGGCTCGATAATAATTCTCTGGTACAACTTGGCTATGGATTAAACCAGCGACGAATAAATGCAACCATCACCGATCAAACAGGAAGTATTGGGGTGGATATTGCTGGTGATAAATACCTCACCAAAAAATTTCTGAAAAATGCCTCCGTGCCCGTTCCCGAAGGGCTGGTGATTTCCAGAGAGGCTGAACTTGACCTGGCATTATTGGAAATAGGGTTTCCTGCAGTGATTAAACCTCTTGACGGTAACCATGGAAAGGGTGTTACTACCCGAATAACCAATCGCACCGATGCTCTTAAAGCTTTTAAACAGGCAAAAAATTTTGCCGGGGCGGTTATGGTCGAAAGGTACTTTGCCGGGGACGACTTCCGACTTTTGGTTATCGGATATAAACTCTGCGCCGTGGCCCGCCGTTTGCCGGCTCATGTTATTGGCGACGGCATTGCTAATGTGCTAACCCTGATCGATAAAGAAAATAGAAATCCTCGCCGTGGTGAAGGTCACGAAAAAGTAATGCCAAAATTAAAATTGACGAAAACACTTTGGAGGCGCTAAGAAAACAGGACCTCACCCCCGATTCCATACCTCCTCCCGGGAAAATAGTTTTTGTAAAACAAACTGCCAATCTCAGTACCGGCGGTACCTCAGAAGATGTTACGGATAATGTTCATCCTGATACCGTAATCCTCGCAGAGCGGATAGCCAGGCATATAGGGCTGGATATCTGTGGCATCGATATGGTGCTCAAGGATATTTCCCTGCCACCTGATGAAAGCAACGGGGTGGTGGTGGAGGTAAATGCTGCCCCCGGGTTTCGTATGCATACACATCCCTATAAAGGTAAGTCCCGGCCTGTTGGTGAGCATGTGGTGAATATGCTTTTCCCGTTGAAAACGAATGGGCGTATCCCTATTATAGCAGTAACAGGTACAAACGGGAAAACCACCACAACACGATTGCTGGCCCATTTAGCGCGTACAGCAGGTTATTCCACAGGTGTTACCACAACCGAGGGTATATACATTGCCAATACCCTGGTAGAAGAAGGCGATTGCACAGGCCCCTTGAGCGCCCGCAAGGTACTGTCGGATAAAACTGTTGATTTTGCCGTACTGGAATGTGCCCGGGGTGGAATACTCAGAGCCGGACTAGCATTCGATTATTGTGATGTTGGAATTATAACCAATGTGGCCGAAGATCATATTGGACTTAAAGATATTGACTCATTGGAAGCTATGGCGAAAGTGAAAGGAATTGTTGCCGAAACGGTGAAACCCGGTGGTTATGCTGTCCTCAATGCCGATAATCCTTATACTCTCCGGATGAAGGACAAGGTAACATGTAAAGTGGCTCTTTTCAGTACTCAATCCGAAAATGAACATATCGTAAGACATTGCCAGGCTGACGGGCTGGCTGCCGTGGTGGAAAAGGGAAAGATTACCCTCTTGAAGGGGCGGAAGAAACTGATCATAGAAAATGTTGAAAATATTCCCTTATCTTTTAACGGTAAGGCGGTTTTTATGATCGAGAATATCCTGGCAGCGGTGCTTGCTGCCTTTGTCCGGAATATCTCAGTGCATCATATTACACAGGCTTACGAAGTTTTGTTCCAACACCCGAAAATAACCCCGGACGATTGAATGTATTTCATCCGGGAAGCCTGACCCTGATTATTGATTATGCCCATAATTTTCATGGCATTTCGGCTTTGGGTGGGTTAGTAAAACAGTGGAACGCTCCCTTTAAAACAGGCATTATTTCGGCTGCAGGCGACCGTCGCGATGTGGATCTGGTTAATATGGGTATTGCTGCTGCCGAAACATTCGACAGAATTATTATTCGAATCGACGAGGATAAAAGAGGACGCGAGGAGGATGAGATTGTTAACCTCATCACCCAGGGAATTATGTCAGTAAAACCTCATATACCACTCCAGGTCATACCCAACGAGATAGATGCTTTACACCATGCGGTTATTACTGCTCCCGAAAAATCGCTCATCGTCCATCTTTCTGAAAAAATTAAAAACTGCATAGCTTTTGCCAGGCGTTTACAAGAGGACAGTTTGTTGGAAGAAACGGCATTTGTACCGCAAAAAGCAAAGGAGAACGATACATACCTGAGTCGTTCTCATTACCGGTCAACGGTTGATTAATGCTGAAATCCAAGACATATTGGGTTTACCCGGGATGACTAAAGGGTGCAGGCAAAGTAAAACAGGTGTTTTAAATTTTTATTTCTGATATATGATATATGCGCAAAACATGGTTCCCCGGGGTAAGTTGGCCATTATCGGAGGAAACGAGGCAAAAAAGCCGGAGACAAGCTTATCAAACGAAAATCATCAGCATGTCGACTTTAATAACGGTGTCCTCGACGAAATTTTAAGGGAACTCAATGAAAAACCGGTGATAGAGATTCTTCCCCTGGCAAGCGAAGATCAGGCGGAATTGGGGAATAACTATATCGAAGCATTTAAAAAGCTGAATCAACCTGCTAAAGTAATGATCATCAAAAACCGGAAGGAGGTTGATCAGGTAAGTAATCTCCAACGGTTGGAACAAGCCGGTATTGTTTTTTTTACCGGAGGCGATCAGGTAAAACTGGCGAAAATGCTTGAAAACACCCAGTTTCTCGAAATATTGAAAAATAAGTACTTCCACGATGAATTTATCATCGCCGGGACAAGCTCCGGAGCTATGGTTATGGCCGAACATATGATCAGTGGCGGCGAAAATGATGAAGCCATACTGAAAGGAATTATTACCATGGAAAAAGGTCTGGGAATAATGTGTAATGTAATCATCGATACCCACTTCCTGAGCAGGGGTCGATTTTCTCGTCTGACCGAAGCTTTATTGATCCATAACAAGAGTATTGGGATCGGAATATGCGAGGACACAGGCCTTATCGTTAGCCAGGACAGGTATTTACGTGTTGTCGGATCGGGTACAGCAATAATTATGGAGGGTAAAAGCATGAAGCATACAAATTACCATTCAGTAAAGGAAAAAGATCCGGTGTTTATTGAAAATATGATAATCCACCTGTTGGCAAAGGGTTCCGGATTCGACATGCTGGAGAATAAATTTTTGATTTATGATGAAAAGAAAACGCCCAAAGAAATGCAATTGA
>JAAUTT010000637.1 GCA_012031335.1 Bacteroidales bacterium
TCGGACCTTACCATTTTCCGATGTTTGTTACCGGCACGAGGCAATCAGTTCTGGGATGGTGCCATGACCCATAACCCTCATATACTTCAGTATAACGGGAAATATTACCTGTACTATACAGCCAATCATGGCAGTGGCTACTGGGACCATACTCCCGATTCGATAATGCCGAAAATGACGCATCCCGAATGGTGGGTCAACCGGAATAATCAGCGGATTGGTGTAGCTGTAGCCGAAAATCCCTACGGACCATGGAAGAGGTTCGATAAACCTTTGATTGATATTACCCCGGGGCGCCGTACTTCGGGTGTTCCGACCGTTTTTCGGCGACCCGACGGAAAATTTTCTCTGGCCTATAAATTTGTAACCGAAAAAGAAGGGTTTAAAGGCGGACCTGTGAAACATTATATCTCCCTTTCCGATTCTCCCCTGGGGCCTTTTAAAGATCACGACAAGCCTTTTATCACTTCCCCGAAATCCGACTTCCCCATTGACGATCATGTGGAGTGGTTCCAGGATGGAAAATATTATTGCATAGCCAAAGATCATGGCGATATGATTACCGAACATGGCATCGCACTGCTGCTCTTCGAATCGCAAAACGGCCTCGACTGGAAACTATCCGAAAATTCACTGGTACATAAATTTAGCATTACGTTTAAAAATGGCGAATATCGTGAGTTCGACCGCCTGGAAATGCCCAAAGTATATCTGGAAAACGGGAAGGTGGTTGCATTGTTTTTAGCCGCAAAACCTAAAGGAGCAGAAGACTCTTTCTCGATTGTATTACCTGTTTTATACCGCTGATGATTTCAAACCTGAAATTTATAAATCAAATAATATGAATTACATAACTATTCGTATTTTTCTTCTTTGCTTGTTGTTTTTAGCACTTCGGGCTACTGGTCAGGAAGCTGCCAAAGCTCCGGTTTACAAACCATTTGTCAACCAGGCCGGATACAACCTGAACGAATCGAAACGGTTTGTTTGCTATGGAGTAAAGGATGGAACACCTTTCAAAATTATAAATATCAAAACTTCGCAACCGGTTTTTGAAGGTAAAATACTGAACAACCAGGGCTGGTTTACCGGATTTAATCCTGTTGCGTCCACTGATGAATATGTGGTGGAGGTTGATGGTCACGGCAGGTCGGTGCCTTTCTGGGTTGCAGGTAACCTGATGGAAAAGCTTTCGTCGAAGCTGGCTTACGACTTCTTTACTGACGTGAGAGGATTTGATGATCTCGCTAAATATGACATGACAAAGGTCTACGGAGGAGGTCCCTCACGCGATGGCGGCGGATATGGCCTTGAAACTACTTTTGAAGTACTTCATTATGCCAGTAATCCGGCCCTGTTTGATAACTGGAAAACCGAACTTGGCGATAAAAACGTTGCCGACCTCATCGACCTGATCCTGTGGCATGCCGAGTTTGCTTATAAGTATGTCGATTACAATGGCCCTGTAGGCTATAGGCACGGATCATTGGGATACGAAGGTCAGCCCCGCATGAACTATGATTTCTGGAACAATCTTGATCACCTGGCTGCTGTTTGTGCCGCCTATCAATCATTTCTCAAACCTTACCTTCCGGAAGAAAAATATCGCAAATACCGTAAAGTATGCCTCGAAAACTGGGAGAAATACGACCGTCATAAAGTGGTTCGTTACTGGACTTACAGCACCAAATGGGTCGACTTTGGATTCCAGGAGTTTAACGAAATGGGGAATGCTTTTGGGCAGTCAGTTTTCAGCAACCTTTTTATGTATTTGTGCGAGAAAAATGAAAAGGACGGCGACCCCGCCAAATATCTGAAATATGCCCGGGAAAGTGCACAGGATATCATCACCAACTGGGACTTCAACAATCCCACGTCATATGTGGTGGATACGCAATGCCGAACACATCACCCCCGCAGGCACTTGCCTGGTTTCTGATGGTAGCTCCCGATCAGGCCCCTTCCGGTACAAAAGAAAAACTTGCAGCCTGGACAGTCCATATGAAACAAAAAACAGCGAATTTCTGGAAGTACCGTGTGCACAGCGAAACGGAGTGGGCCCATCCTAAGACCAAGGAACTGGGTGGCGCACCGGCTTTGGGAGGCTCAATGTTTGCAGTGGCTAATCTTCTGAACGATCCGGAGCTCCGCACCATTGGTTGGGCGCAGGTAGATTTTGTATTTGGCGTAAACCCGGTTGGTACGCACCTGAGCAATAAAAGTGATGAACGGGTAAAGATCGGTGGCTTCTGGGAAGGCGTGGAAGATGGCTGGCCACAGGCACATCCCGATGGTTATGGTCGCTTAGGCCTTTGCAGAGGTACCCTCGATGGGACTCCGCTCGATAGTCAATTTCCAATTGCAAAAACTATTGAGAAAATAGTGGGTGAGAACAAAGGGGAAGTATTCGGAAAAAACGCCTATGCCACCGAAGGATGGAATGTCTCGAACCGCGGTTGGCTTGCTACAGTTACTTTTGCCAGTCTGGGTACCCAATATATCCGAATATACGATGAAACCGGGAAATCAGAAATTACCACAGCAAAAGCCAGCCAAACCATTACCATAGAACTCAAGGCCGCTTTAAATCAGGATTGGAACAAAGCTGATAAAGGCTGGGTGGAAGTAAAAAACGGAAAAGGCGAAACAGGTAAGGTGGAAGTGATTGAAACCGGAGTAAACACCGGCATTTTCAGAGCAAAGTACCAGTTGCCGAAAAATGAAAAGAACATTCAGATATCCTATGGGTATTTGGGATTTAATGCAAATGCAACTATATTGGTAAAATAAAAACTTCAATGAAGAAAAAAAATATTTCTCATCATGCTCGTGGCTGGTTTATTTTCCTCCGGAAATACCATGGGTCAATCAACGGATATACGGTCTGGCGGAATGTCGGGTATAAATGTCAGTCAGGCTGATATGGCAAAATTGTGCGAAAAAGTATATACCGATATAGCCTATGCAGGTACTTCGGCAGCTCAGGTAATGGATATCTATATTCCAAAAGGAACCGGGCCTTTTCCGGTGGTAGTGTTGATACATGGTGGCGCTTTTAAAATGGGCGACAAGCGCATGGAAACAAATAATGCACTGGCATTGGTAAAAAAGGGAATTGCAGCCGTAAGTATAAATTACCGGTTAAGCGGTGAGGCAAAATTCCCCGCTCAAATTCAGGATTGTAAAGCTGCCGTGCGTTTTTTACGCGCCAATGCTTCGAAGTACAATCTGTATCCTGATAAAATAGGTTCATGGGGCGCTTCAGCCGGCGGCAACCTTTCGGCTATGTTAGGAACTTCTTACGGAGTAGCTGAATTTGAGGATGCCGCTTTGGGTAATCCGGGCGTATCGTCCAAAGTAATTGCCTCTGTTGATTGGTTTGGTCCAATTAGTTTCCTTACCATGGATTCTGAGGCCACTTCCCTTGGATTTTCTCTCAACACAAACAATGCTTCATCTCCCGAATCACAGCTTATGGGAGCTACAATTACATCGGTTCCCGATAAAGTTGCAAAAGCCAATCCTACCACCTATATTTCCTCTGACGATGCAGCATTCTTGATTCAGGCAGGCAGTATGGACAGAAATATTCCCTACACGCAGAGTTTGAATTTCTATAATGCTTTGAAAAAGATTTTGGGAGATGACAAAGTGAGTTTCGAATTATTAAACGGAGCAGGACATGGCGGGCCAATGTTTTCCGACCCGACTAATATTGCAAAAGTGATATTATTTTTAGAAAAGCATTTGAAATAGAGGATGTATATAATATGTTAGTATGAGAAAAAAAATGGCATTTATTGTAGATGATGATAAAATGATGCAACATTTTTTAGAATATTCATTTATAGGAAGAGAAGATTATACCATAAAAACATTTTCTGATCCGGAAGACTGTTTGTCGGACCTGAATTCAAATCCCGACATTATTATTTTAGATCATACATTTGTTGGTAAAAACAAAGAAATGTTAAATGGTCTGGAAACCCTAAAGAGAATCAGAATTATCAGTCCCAGCTTACCAGTAACTAATATTAATCC
>JAAUTT010000638.1 GCA_012031335.1 Bacteroidales bacterium
TTAGGTTGGGAAGAAAAATATGAATTTTTTTCTGACCATGCTCATTAATAATTTCAGCATTCGATTTTTCAAACAAGCTAAGTTTAGGTTGCAATTTAAGTGAGTCTACACAAGTATGATAAACATAAATAGCCGAATCAGTGTAATTATGTATTGTAATCACTCCTGTAGGGGGGTCATATGATAGACAACCACAAAACAACGCTACAATTAAAATTAAAAATTGACTTTTCATAGTTTATAAAATTATGGCCAAAAAATGGGGAGACCAACCTTAGCCTTAAATAATTAAATGTACTAATATTTTGAATTGGAAATTGAGAAGACATTATATACTTATTTCCAAAATATTTACTTGACAAATAATTAGACCATGTTTCTGTCCAAAAAGTGTCATGATTCCATCCTAGTTTACCATGCATTGAAGCACTGGCAATGCTTTCTGGAGCTATTATCATTGAAAAAGCATGCATACCAACATCACGTGCCTGAAGTATATGCCCAAACTCATGTTGTAGTAGTTCGGGATATAAATTTCTTGTCAAAACACCTTTACCAACTACAATGCCTCTGCCTGGCAAGGTAATTCCGCCACTAGAACGGCCACTGCCTAATTTGGCAGATTCATAGATATTTACATTTTCATACTTACCAACATATTTACCTGTAATGGTTTGATTTCCAATTGGAACATTCTGTGCACCAAATCCTGATGACAAATCAAATTCTGTTTTTCCTGTCCAGAAGTTCACATCTTTCGATATTGCATCAAAACCACTAAATATTCCACCTATAATTCCCCCGGACAATCCCTGCATCAAACTTTGCCTCAAGCCTGATTTTAATGCATCACCAAATTCTTGTCCATTAACAAATGCCCCTCCTGTTCCTGATATAAATCCACTTGTAATACCTGCTGAAGCACCTGAAAGAAATCCTGAAAAAAATCCAGTTGAAGAAACTCCAGGCACATTTCCTAAAAATCCAGCGCTAAATGACCCTCCGGCACACGCAACATTTACACCATTTCCTACGCCTCCTCCCACAACAAACGCTGCGGCATTTAGTAAATACTGGCCAGTAGCCTCCCATCCATTCATACTCCCATTAGCCAAGCCTTGAATTGACTGCCAGCTGGCCATTCCAAATACAGAACCCGCCAAAAAATGCCAGAATGTAAATTTCTCCCCACTTGGGTCCGTGTACATCAGTGGATTGTTCAAACAATATGCGTACCGATTGAAGTTTTGGGAATTTGTGGGGCTTTGTACAAAATTATCAGGACTTAAAAACCTTCCTATCGCAGGATCGTACAACCTGCCATTCATGTTTATAAGATTAAACCATGTAAGATGTTCATGACCGGTGAATCCTCTACCAGCAAGAAGTTCCGGTTGAGTGGATACATCATAATTCCAGTAGAGTGGATTTCTCCTTCTTCCCCAGGCATCATAGCTAAACTCAGCCACAACAGTATTGGATGTATTAACCTGATGGGTTACATTTCCTAAGTAGTCTCTTAAAAGATAATACCATGTATTAACACCTCCCTGTGTCACACAAATTACCGGAGCACTATATGCATCTCCTCCTATATAGGTAAATTCTTTGGTAACAGCGCCGGCGGTTTCTTTCATATAACTACTTCCTGAATACCAACGGGTAAGAATATTACTTCCATTTTGAGTAATATCCATTTTTAACCTTTCCTGGTCACTGGTATAAATAAAGGAAGCGGCATAGTTTAACTCCGACAAAGAACTTATTTTCTCGAATGATGTATAAGCTGATGATTGAAGATCTGCCGGAATAATACCATAATCGGATTTTACACCTGTTAATTTGTAAGGACTGGCACTTGTGCCATAAGTAAAAGGAGTAGATCCAATATCGGATCGGGTATTGATATTACCATTGTTATTATAGCTCATAGTCAGGCTTTGGGGACCAGAAACAGTTTTCAATCTTTCCAGGCTGTCATAGGTAAAGCTTTCAGTAAGACTTCTTAAGTAATTTTGGCGGGAATTTAAATTTCCTGTCACAGCATTAAATGAATACTGATAATTCTGGATACTTCCTGTTACTGCTGAAGTTGGGTATCCATATGGATCAAATCCAAAGGATGCTGAAAGATTATTGCCATAAGTTGCATTTGTTATCTGTTGCCGAGCATTGATAGCTGTTATGGTATATCTGGTTGCACCTCCCGCTTCAATACTCGATACATATCCATTTATATTATAATTTATTGTTTCAACAATACCTGAAGGATGGGTTTTAGTTTTCAAACGTCCTTTGTCATATGTAAAAAGTGTTTTTGAAAAAAGCGTGGCGGAAATACTATCAAGCGAACTTTTAAGTTGACCCTTTGGAAAGTACTCATATTTACGTGTGACATTATTTGGGGAAGAAATTTTGATTAACTGTTTATTGGTATTATAATAGTATGTGGTAATTCCTTCCTGGGTTACCAAAGTATTTATCCGACCATCGGAATAATATGTTTTGGTAGCGGTTTGTGATCTTGCATTGGTTTGGGTTTTTATCTGTCCCAAAGGAGTATAGGTATAGGTAGTGGTGCCAGCACTGGGATCTATCAACTTGGTTTGATTTCTTGCAGCATCGTTGTATTCCATCGTGGTTAATACACCACCTGGAGCTGTTATACTTTTGGGTTTACCATCCGGAAAGTAATTGTATGTTATTGTACCTCCTTTATCAGTAGCCGATGTGAGGGTTCCATCAGCAGCATAGGTTTTCGTAAACGTTTTGCCTGCTGTGGTTTCACTAATTGTTGATCCGCTATAAGAATAACTGGTATTCATCCCGGTTCTTCTATATATATTTAGAACTCTTCCGTATGAATCAAATATAATTGAATCTCCCCAAACTACAGCCGATCCTGCAAAATAAGGCTCTGAATTGCGATATACCTGACCTTTGATGTTATATTTAATGTCAGATAAAACCATAGTCCCGTTAAATCCCTTGGTTTCTGAGCGTATTGCCCGCGAAAGTTTATCATACCAGGTTGTGGCTGATGAACCATCATTCCCTGTTTGCGTAATTCCATAAACTCCAAGTGCAGGTTTATTTGATCCAGTCCAGACAAAACTATTGGTAGTTACAAATCCATCAGGGTTATTAATGGATGTTGTTCTTCCAAAATTATCGTATTGGTACCTGGTAGTATCAGCAAGGTATCCAAATTCATAACTCAGTCTCCCGTAGGTATCATAAGAGGAAGTTCTGGTATGACCGAGAATATCAGTATTTGTTATTACCCGGATTCCATTTGCATCGTAGGTAATATTTTTATCCGTAGTCCAAACCCCTTCTGCATTATGTGAGAGTAAAGTCAAATTGCCCTGGGAATTGTAATCATGGTTTTGTATCACCTGTAAAGGAGTTCCTTCGTATTGGTAAATGTAATCTGGCTTTAATATTCCATCGGTAGAGTAGGTAAAACGAATCTTATTGGTTATCGTAGTTTCACCACTTTTTGTATATGTTACCCTGGTGCTGTCAATTCTTCCAACTTTCCATTCTGTTGAATTTATTATGTTTGAATAGCCCGCAGTTGTTTTTTCGCTAACTCCGTTACTATAAGTTTTTAAAACCTGCGTTGGACTGCCATAGTTATCATAAGAATAAGTAGTTGTGATGTTATGTCCGGTAAGTGAATTAATTTGTGTATTAGTTTGGACATAAGGAAAGATTCGTTTGGCGGTCGCATCAAGAACAGTTTGGTTCCATGTGTTTGAAGTTGTTTCAAGCGTTGTGCCTCCACCGGTTTTTATTGAGCTAACAATTTGAGGATAATAATATGTGCTATGGTATCCTGTGTTTGTTTCGGTAGCTATATTATTTACAACATCAGTAGCTATAATTCTGGAGAAGCCTAAGAAACCTTTCCTTGTCGATGTACCATGGCTCTTTCATAATAATATGACATAGTGTTGGCTGAACCTACACCATTATCAATCGTTACGGAACTAACCACTGGTATAGGGGCCTGGTAATTGACCATGAAAGGAA
>JAAUTT010000639.1 GCA_012031335.1 Bacteroidales bacterium
GGCCCCACGAGCCTAAAAGTGCATTCAGGATGGCAATGGCACGGATACGCTGGGTATCGTCGCCATACCATGTTACATGTCTGCCCGGATGAACAATGACTGCCGGCGAAGCATCGGCCATAGCCTTAGCCGAATTCCGGATTAGGTCGGGAGCAAGTGTTGTGATACCATATGCCCACTCTGGGGTAAAGTCCTTTACATGCTCCTTCAGCTGATCGAATCCGGAACAGTATTTTTCAACATAGGTTTTATCGTAATAATTCTGGTAAATTATTTCGTGTATCCAGGCAAGGAGTAAAGCAATATCAGTCGATGGTTTAATTGGCAACCAGTATCTGGATTTCCCGGCAGCAGTAGAATATCGGGGATCGACTGTAATGATGGTAGCGCCTTTATCGATGGCATCCGACATTTCCTGTACCTGTCCGTTGTGCATATTTTCTCCAATATGGGAACCTATGAGCACCAGACATTTTGTGTCGCGTATGTCGGTTATTTCGGGGGAATAAGCTTCTTCGCCAAATGTTCCCAGGAAGGCTTCGTCGCGCGGACCACGACATTGGGCATACGATGGCTCAGTAGTGTTTTCCGAACCAAAGCCTTTCAGAAGATTAGAGAAATAACTGCTACCCGAACCATGTGTGAAGAGCGCCATACTCTCAGGCCCGTGCTTGGCGGCTATTTCTTTCATTTTGCCAGCAACATATTCCAGAGCTTCGTCCCAGGTTGCCTGCTTAAATACCTGTTGTCCCCTTTCGGAGGTTCTGATAAGCGGAGTTTTTAACCTGTCCTCATCGTAATACATGCCGATTCCTCCGGTACCACGGGGACAGAAGCGTCCATTACAATGCTGGTCCTCATCATTCCCGATAATCTTCCATATGGAGCCGTCTTCATGTTTATATACCCATCCGGCACATTTCCAGAAACAAACTTCGCAATATGTTGGTGTTCTGGTTAAATTTACTTTTAGGTTACCTGGATTTCCCGAAGCCAAAATTTCTTTTATTGCACCATAGGTGCCACCACCAAGTGCTAAGGCGCCAACCCCCAGGGCCGAAATTTTGATAAATTGTCTACGGTTAGTCATTCCTCTGTTTTTATTTATTTGCAAGTGAAGACAAAACTTTAAAGCACAGTATTAAAAGTCAATATTTTACAGGTTGTGGAAGCGTGTAGTTCTTCTCCTGTTAAGTTTATAACACAAATTAATAAAAAAAACGCAGAATAAACATTTGATGCATATAGATACCTAGATATGATAGGCCAAATTGAAAGGTTTCCAGGTGTATATATTAAAATGATATATAAATAGTTAAAGGTTGTTTAAATTGCTTATAAATTGCTTGAATTGATAATTATCATAACACTGATATGTTATTATAATCCTGCATGGTATTGATGTTGGTAAAGGTGTTTTCGTTGTAAAACCCATGTGAAGAATCGATATCCAACACAAGTGTTTTGGCATTTGTAACCAGATTTTGAAGGCTGTAATTTTCTTTACCGATCAATTCTTCAATGGTTGGCAGCGCTGATTGATTGTATATTCCACAGAGTGGCTCGATAAACTTTTGATGATGCCTCGGAAGAATAATGTCCTGGTTTTTGCTTTGAGATAACATCCATGATAGCAGAACGGAATTTACAAAAGGCATATCGCACGACAGGTAGATATTTGTTGAGGTTTCGGATCGTTTTAAACATGTATATATCCCAATTATGGGTGCTATGGAGGGCCTTTCATCGGGCCAGCATTCGCAGCCTGTAAATTGGTAGATGTTTTTTGTTTGAGCTTATCACTACCTTTTTCGCATAATGGCTGTAAAAACATCTATTGCCTGCTCTATAAGCGTTTTTCCTTTAAAAAGCATCAACGATTTGTCGGTACCCATGCGGCTGCTTTTTCCTCCAGCCAGCACTATTCCAGTTATCTTATTGTTTACATCCATGTTTTAATGGGAATCAATCTGGTAAATCATCCGAAATGAATGTTCGAGAGTTTTAAATATCTCGTCGGTATATTCTTTAACCGCTTTAGGGCTTCCAGGCAGGGTATAAATAAGGGTGCTGCCGGCAAGTCCTGCAATGCCTCTGCTAAGCAATGCATTTGGATTTTGTGAGCCATATTTATATCGGATAAGTTCCATAATGCCAGGAATTTCCTTTTCTATCAACGTTTTTACCACATCGGGAGTTATATCCCTTGGGCCAATACCTGTTCCTCCTGTGGTAAAAATTATATCGGTACCGCTGTCGATCAGTTCCTTTAATTTATTGTATAATATTTCCTTATCATCAGGTAAAATGATTTTAGTGACCAGAACCGGCCTGCCGTTTTCATTAAAGTAATTGGTCAGAAGCTGTTCCAGGTAAGGCCCGCTTTTGTCCTCATAGATGCCCTTACTTGCCCGGTCGCTGAGGGTGATTACAGTAACTTTTATTTGCCGGGGATGATAATGCAGCTGGTCTCCAGTTTTTAAACTTCCTGGCTGAACCACACGGCAAAATATCCCTTCTTTTGGCATAACACAATCTCCTGTTTCTTTAAAGATATTACAACGATCGCCATGGCATTTTTTCCCAATCTGGGTTACTTCAAGAATCATTTCGCCCAAGATTAGCCGGTCGAGCGGTTTCATCCTGTAAACAGGAAATCCCTCTGTGGTGATATTTTCGGCAAAGACTCCAAAGCCGAATTTCCGGTTCGAAGTAAGTTCCATGGCTTGTATACTTTCGGCTCCCAGTAAGCTGACCTGCCTGTGCCAGTTGCCGGCATGAGCATCGCCCGCAATGCCGTTTTCGTTTAATACGATTTCGCTTACCGGGTGTTTAATGGTACCTTTTTTTTTCGGATATGTTTACTGATAATACTTTAAGTATTTCCATGATTCTACTCAATTTCTGATTTTGTTTTTTCCAACAGCTTAATCCCGCTTATTTCCATTGTTTTATCCACAGCCTTGCACATGTCGTATATGGTTAACAAAGCTACACTAACAGCAGTAAGGGCTTCCATTTCTACTCCGGTGTTTCCCGTGCATTTAACTTCGCTGAATATATTAACACCATCATCGGTTAAATGGGTTGTTACTTTCACTTTCGACAGGAGCAGAGGATGACACAAGGGTATAAGGCTTGCAGTTTGCTTTGCTGCCTGAATGCCTGCAATTTCTGCAACAGTAAGAACATCGCCTTTTTTCATACTGTTTTCGCGTATCAGTTTTATCGTTTCTATCTGGAGCTTAATGGAGCCTGTTGCCTTGGCAATCCTGTACTGCGCTCTTTTTTCCGAAACGTCTACCATGCTTGCTTTTCCATTGTCATCGGTATGCGAAAATTTACTCATATTACCCTCCGATATTATAAAAACTACCTTGCCTGTTTGTACATCCTTTAAGAGGTTTATGCGCTATGGCGTTCAATATTGCCTGCCGTGCTCCCAGTTCTCTTACCGGAAATTCCTGTTCGTCGAACAAACAGGGTTTTACCATGCCATTAGCCGTAAGCCGTATTCTGTTGCATTGTCTGCAATTTCCTCCTTCGCCACCTTCAACTACCGAAAATTCCCCGGTTATCAGGTTCATTTGCCGGATAAAACGGATTTCCAGACCCTGGCTCCGGCAAAACTCCTTCACCCGATCGGCATCGGTACGGTCTGATCCGGAAAAAAGCACACAGTTTATTTTAACGGGAGATAAGCCTGCAACACGTGCTGCCTCTATTCCTCTGAATACTGCTTGTATATCACCGCCACGGGTTATAGTGCTGTATTTTACCGGATCAATGGTATCGAGACTGATGTTAACCCGCTTTAGTCCGGCATCTTTCAATGGTTGGGCCATTTTGTCGAGCAATATCCCGTTGGTAGTCATTGCCAGATCTTTTATACCTGGTATAGCTGCCAGCATGGATATTAAACTGGTAATATCCTTTCTAACCAGCGGCTCGCCGCCTGTAATCCCTCACCTTATCAATTCCAAGGTCTACCGCTTCTTTTACAAATCCGGCAATTTCACTGAATGT
>JAAUTT010000011.1 GCA_012031335.1 Bacteroidales bacterium
ACAGGTTTTTGCTTCGGTAATTTCGGGCGATTTTAATATAGCAGCCCACCCCGACGAAACTTATATGAAAAAAAGCCTCTTCAGTTATACCAGTGATAGCTCCGATTTGATTAAAAACGCCATTCAGCAGGGAAAAGAATTTGTGTACGAAGCGGTATCAAAAAAAAGGCGAAAATATCCTGAGAGTATTTTATCCGATTTATGTGACCGGCAAAAATAATAAAGAAGTAAAACCATGGTCGGTAATGGTGGAAATTCCGCTCAAAGAAGTTTATGCCCAAACAAGAACCATTGTTTTGCTCAATATAATTGCCGCTTTGCTTGGGTTAACCTTACTAAGTATAATAATTCTTTATATCTCCAGGAAAATTACAAAACCTATTATCCGAAGTGCACAGCTTGCAAAGGAAATTGCATCAGGAAATCTGGATGTTGAAACAGATTTAGTTTCGAGCAACGACGAAATAGGTGAGTTAACCGAATCTCTATCCTTAATGACCTCAAAATTAAAGCAGGTTGTAAATGAAATCTTCGATGGTGCCAACGCCATAACTTCGGCAAGTACACAGCTTAGCAGTGCCTCCCAGCAACTATCAGAAGGGGCTAACGACCAGGCTTCTTCAGTCGAAGAAGTTTCGTCGTCAATGGAAGAGATGACTTCCAACATCTTGCAAAACACTGAAAATTCAGCAGGAAACCGAAAAAATATCAAAAAAGTGCACTGGAGAGTATGAAAAATGTTGCATCGCGTGCCGAAAAAGCGGGAACAATGAACAAATCGGTATCGGAAAAAATAAGGATAATAAACGATATTGCATTTCAAACCAATTTGCTGGCATTGAATGCAGCCGTTGAAGCAGCAAGAGCCGGTGAACATGGGAGAGGTTTTGCAGTGGTGGCTTCGGAAGTCCGGAAACTTGCCGAAAGGAGTAAATTTGCTGCCGACGAAATTGTAAACCTGGCTTCGGAGAGTTATAACCTGAACGAAAGCGCCGGGAAACAAATGAATGAAACCCTCCCGATGATTGAAAAAACATCGCGGCTTGTACTTGAAATTACAGCTGCCAGCATGGAGCAAAATGCCGGATCGGATCAGATAAACAATGCCATTCAGCAGCTTAATAAGGTTACCCAGCAGAATGCAGCTGCAGCAGAGCAACTGGCGACAAGTGCGGAAGAAATGGCCAGTCAGGCCGAACAGCTTAAGGAACTGATAAGCTATTTCAATACCGGAACATCGCACAATAAAAGTCAATATAAATAATCAATTATATCCTATACCTTCTTATATCCGAATTCATCATACAAACGAAGTCATATGAGCCTACTTCCTAAAATATTATATATAGACGATGAGCCGGAAAACCTTATTGGTTTTAAAGTTTCGTTTGCCCGGGAATTTCTGATTTTTACAGCTGAAAATACTCAGGAAGCCTATCAGATTATGAAATCGCAGGATATTGTTGTGGCCATTGTCGATTTTAAAATGCCCGGGGAAGATGGTATATCGTTTATTGAACGGGTTAAAGACGAATTTTCGGAAGTAGTATTTATGGTAATATCAGGATATGCTGATATTGAAGCGGTAATAAAGGCAATTAACATGAATTGCCTGAGAAATTTTGTTCAAAAACCCTGGAATTATAATGAAATGAGGATTGTGTTAAAGAATGCTGTTGAATCGGGTCAGATTAAAAAAGAAAATAAAAAATTACTGGAGCTACTCCTGGAAAATAACAGACAGCTGCAGGAGTCAATGGAACGCGAAAGGAACCTGAGCGAATTGAAAAGTGTTTTTTAAGAAATATATCACACGAAGTAAGAACCCCGTTAAATGCTATCATTGGATTTGCCAATATCGCCAGAGAGGCATCGGGGGAACCCCATGTGGTAAATCATCTCGACATTTGCATACAAAACAGTTACCTGCTTTTAAGGGTCATGGACAGCATTATACTTGCATCGGTCATATCGACCGACCAGGTTAGTATTTATACCGAGGTTTTTCGCCGGCATCCATTATGCAGGAAATAATGGAAGCTCATGCCATGAAACCTTCAGTTGATTTTATTAATAACATCGATAGTGATTTAACCATTGTGAACGATAAGGATAAAATAAAACCGTACTGGACCTGTTAATTGATAATGCTTTAAAATTCACTGATAAAGGTTATATAAAAGTGGCAGCTTTCGGGCACGGCGACGAAGAAATAATTTTCCGAATAACCGATACCGGCATTGGAATCCTCCCCGATAAAAAGGATATCATTTATAAACCATTCCGGCAATGCGATGAGTCGACAGGCCGGAAATATAACGGAAATGGGCTGGGTCTGTTTATTGCTAAATCCCTTGTTGAAATACTAAAAGGGAAAATGTGGTATGAATCGGAACCCGGGAAAGGCACCACATTCAGTTTTACAGTGAAACGGAATTTCTGTTAATAGGAGTTGAGCAACATGCAAACACGTTTGACATTTATATCTTACATTTTGCCATTAAACACCTTTGTTGGCTGAATGAAACTTCAAAATTACTATAAATATTTAAACTTCACTGGAAATTATAAAGCGATCGGCAAATATATTTAACCCTTCTCACTTATTTCTTTGCATGCTGTTTCTGATAGGCTGAAGGACTGATTTTATACAATCGTTTAAACTGCCTGTTGAAGTTCGATAAATTGTGAAACCCACTCATATAGCATACCTCAGAAATGTTATATTGTTCGTGACTCAGCAGTTTGCATGCATAACCTATTCGCACCTCATTCAGGAAATTCACAAAAGTCTTTCGGGTTCGCTGCTTAAAAAAGGTACAGAATGTATTGGGCGACATATGAGCCTTATCGGCAACCTGCTGAAGGGTTAAGTCGGACGTGAAATTTTTCATAATAAAATCGCACACTTCCGTGATTTGCTCCGACCCCGAGGCCTTAAAATTCTGAATAAAACCCGGACTTGCCAGTTTTGTCTTTTGTTTTGTCTCGGCCAATATGTTGAGAATAGTCAGTAATTCGATAATTCTCTCGGCTCCACCCATCGCAAACATATCATGCATTTTGCGGGCAACAAGTTTTCCGGTTTTCCCCAGAATTGAAAAGCCCATCACCGATTCTTCCAGAAACCTGTTTATCCTTTCCATTTCCGGGAGGTTAAAAAAAGCTGTTTCCTAGAAAATCGCTGGTAAAATGAATCACAATGGCTTCGGCAGTAAGATTTGAGTTCTCCTCGTAATAAATTTTACTGTTATGGTAAACATGTGGAAGATTTGGACCCAGAAATGCCAGATCTCCATCGGTAAAGGTGCTGATGTTGTCTCCTATTATTTTATCACCTGAGCTTTTAACTACCAGTACAAGTTCATATTCGGGGTGATAATGCCATGGGGTTGGGTAGTGCGGGTAAACATCCTTCTGCAAAACAAATGAGGATTTGGCGTCCTTGTTTAACCGTTCAATGATCAGTTTCATGTGCTCATAATTTGATTTTTAAGGTCACATGAACCCCGAAGGGCTCAGCGAAGCTAAACATCCATATAAATCATTGCCTTATGTGAGGATTTTTCACATGGATGTTTCATTGTAATACAATTTTCTGTAAATAACACGAAAAATATTTGAAAAACTCAATAAAATAGTATCAGGTTATATCGCTTTTATCACCGAATTTTGATCGTAATAAATTGCAAACGAAAACTAATTATCTGAAACTATGAAAAGGAATCCCTATTGTTTTTTTCTGCTGCTTTTAGGTTTCATCCAAACCGGAGTTACCTGGAGTCAAAACAGCAATAAGTCTGAATGGCGGCCTTTGTTTGGTAATAATTTAAGTGAAGCCGAATACGACAGAAATTGCTGGAAAATGGAGGGTGATGTTCTCACCGCTTCCGAAGACAAAGTAATATGGGCAAAAGGTATCTACGAAAATTTTGTACTGAACCTGGAATTTAAAACCGAAAACGGCACCAATAGCGGGGTAATCGTTTATTGCACCGACCGTGAAAACTGGATACCCTATTCGGTTGAAATTCAGATTGCCGACGATTACAGCGATAAATGGGGAAAGGAAAGAAAAGATTATCAATGTGGGGCTATATTCGGCCATTTACCAGCTGTTGAGCAAAAAGTGGTTAATAAACCCGGCGAGTGGAATAAACTGCAGATTACATGCAAAGGCCAGAACATTGACGTGGAACTGAACGGCAAACTGGTAACCCAAATGGATATGAGAAAGTGGACTTCCGGTAAAACAAACCCCGATGGTTCATCCATTCCCGAATGGTTACCCAATCCGCTTGCCCAATTACCCACCAAAGGAGCAGTTGGCCTCCAGGGAAAACATGCCGATGCCTCGGTGTGGTTCCGCAATATAATGGTAAGAGCGTTATAAAATATATCATCCAAAATTAAAACATACGAATATGAAAAAACAAAACAGCATCCTTGTTAATTGTCTTTGCCCTGATGTTAATTGCATCGTGCAAAACATCCCAAACAAAAGACCCTATGAAACTTTATAGCGAAATTGACCGCTCGGCCAATCCTAATATCCTTACCGATTCGGAAAAGGAAAAAGGATGGCAACTGCTTTTCGACGGAACAAATATTTCAGGATGGCATGGGTTTAACATGAAAGGCGTGCCCGAATACTGGGTTGTGGAAGATCAGGCCATTACCATGTTAACCGAAGGCGGCCAGGAAAGTCAGGATATCATTACCGATAAGGTGTACCGTAATTTTGTTTTCAGTGCAGAATTCAAACTTACCAAAGCTGCCAACAGCGGTATCATTTTTCAGGTGGCCGAAGACCCCAAATATAAGTTTCCTTACGAAACAGGTCCCGAATTTCAGGTGATCGACCACGAAAACTGGACCGATAAACTGGAGGACTGGCAAATATGCGGAGCCAATTATGCCATGTATCCGCCCAAGGTTAAACCATATAAGGCGCTTGGCGAATGGAACCAGGTAATGCTCGTGGTGAACGAAAATCATGTGACTCAGATTTTAAACGGCGAAGTGGTGGTGACTTACGAAAAATATTCCGACGAATGGAAAAACTCCGTGCGAGCGGTAAATGGGCCGACTTCCCCGACTATGGAAAATACGACGAAGGACACATTTCGCTTCAAAACCATGGAACCAAAGTATTCTACAGAAATTTAAAAATCAAGGAACTTAATTAAATAACCGGTTTAATCTGAAGATAATGAATAATTCACGACGCGATTTTTTAAGAAAAGCTACTGTAGCAACTGCCGGCTTTACAATCATCCCGAGTTTTACCGTGAGCGGACTGGGTCATAAGGCTCCCAGCGATAAACTGAACATTGTTGGTATTGGTGTTGGTGGTAAAGGTCATCCGAACCTGGTGGGCATGAATTCCGAGAATATCATCGGCCTTTGCGATGTTGACTGGAAATATGCTCAGAATTGTTTCAACGAATTTCCCAAAGCTAAAAGATACTACGACTGGCGCAAGATGTTTGATGAGCTAGGCAAATCGATTGATGGCGTAATGGTTGCCACAGCCGATCACACCCACGCTGCCGTTGCCGCTAATGCGCTGGCTATGGGCAAACATGTTTATTGTCAGAAACCTCTTACCCACTCGGTTTACGAATCGCGTTTACTTACAAAACTGGCTGCAAAGCACAAAGTGGCCACCCAAATGGGAAATCAGGGAAATTCAGGTGATGGCGTACGCCAGGTTTGCGAATGGATATGGAATGGCGAAATAGGCGAAGTTAAAGAAGTGCATTCCTGGACTAACCGTCCTATCTGGCCCCAAGGTCTTCAGCGTCCGGCTAACTCCATGACTCCGCCGGATACAATGAATTGGGACTTGTTTATTGGTCCGGCGCCCATGCGTCCATTTCATGAAATCTATACACCCTGGAACTGGCGTGGATGGTGGGATTTTGGTACAGGAGCCTTTGGCGATATGGCCTGTCATATTCTCGATCCGGTTTACCAGGCATTAAAGTTAGGTTATCCACAATCGGTAAGCGGAACTTCAACGCTTTTGAATACCGAAAGTGCTCCACAGGCCGAAAAAGTGAAATTTACATTCCCATCACGGGCAAAAGTGAACAGCGTAAATATGCCGGAAGTTGATGTGCATTGGTACGATGGAGGTCTGTTGCCCGACAGGAATGAGCTGTTGAATGGTATCGATCTGATGGCTGATAATATGGGCGGTTGTTTGTTCATTGGTTCAAAAGACACCCTGATTTGTGGCACCGGAGGATTCAACCCCCGTTTGCTTTCGGGTCGTGTTCCGAATGTTAAACCATACCTGCGGAGAATTCCAGGTGCAATTGGTTATGTGGACGGACCGCATGAACAGGATTGGATCCGTGCCTGTAAGGAATCGCCCGAAAACAGGGTTGAAGGAACTTCACACTTTGGTTATTCGGGACCGTTTAACGAAATGGTTTTACTGGGAGTGCTGGCAATACGCCTGCAAGGTTTAGGCAAGGTTCTGAAATGGGATGCCGAAAACATGAAATTCACCAATATTTCAGCCGGAGAAAAATTGAAGGTGGTAACTGTGGATGAGTTTAAGGTAGTCGACGGTCACCCTCATTTCAATACCCAGCATGCCACCTTTGATGCGCTCGAAGCTGCAACAGGTTACATCAAGCATACCTACCGAGACGGATGGAATTTACCAGCAATGCCTGCCTGACAAGATATTCACAAATACGACCCCGGCTGGGCATAGTTGTCATCCTAAGGAATGTTATGTATTGATAATCAATAACCCAGGCCTTTTGGCCTGGGTGAAGATACAAGATTAGTTTTGAGGCGCACGATTTAAATATTAAAAGTCAAAACCGCTCATTGCGCCGCATCTATAATCTCAAAAATTCCGACGATGATAACATTACAGCTCTTTTTTCTTTCAATTCGCGTCGGAAGTCCCTAAGTGTTTTTCAAGCTCAGTGTTTTAATTACCTGCTATTAAAGCAATCAAATTAATTTTTATGACTTCAAAAGAACGTTTTGATTTAACGATCAATCACAGGCAACCCGATCAGGTAGTGGTCGATTTTGGCTCGACTTCGGTAACGGGAATTCATGCTAAAACAGTTGAAAATCTCCGTAAACATTTTGGATTGACCAATAAACCGGTGCGGATTACCGATCCATACCAGATGCTTGGCGAAGTGGATCAGGAACTTATTGATATAATAGGCGTTGATGTGATTGCTGCCAAAGGACGTAAAAACTCATTCGGCTTTTATAACCATGAGCCTTTGAAGGAATACCTTACACCCTGGGGTCAAACCGTACTGGTTCCCGAAGCTTTTCGAACTATTAACGACGAAAACGGCGATGTGCTAATTTATCCCGAAGGTGACGTTTCGGCTTCACCCTCGGCCCGCATGCCTAAAAGCAGCTTCTTTTTCGATGCCATTATCCGGCAGCAACCTTTTAAGGAAGAGGAACTGGATCCAAAAGATAACCTCGAGGAATATGGTTTGGTATCGGATGACGATCTTGCTTACTGGAGCGAAGCCACTCAAAAAGCACGTGCCACAGGAAAGGCAGTAGTAGCCGGTTTGGGAGGCACTGCCCTTGGCGATATTGCGCATATTCCGGGGATGAAGCTGAAGAAGCCCAAAGGGATCCGCGATATTACAGAGTGGTACATGAGCATCATCATGCGGCCGGATTTTGTGAAAACCATATTTGACAGACAATCGGAAATTGCTGTGGAGAATCTCAAGCGCCTCCATCAGGTAATTGGGAATAATGTTGATGCGGTATTTATCTGCGGAACAGATTTCGGGACTCAGGAATCCACTTTTTGCGCTCCGGAGCAGTTCGATGATATATGGTTGCCTTACTACCAGAGAATAAATAACTGGATTCATACAAATACAAGCTGGAAGACATTCAAGCACTCATGTGGAGCCGTAGAATCGTTTCTGCCAAAATTTATTGAGGCTGGCTTCGATATTATCAATCCGGTTCAGGTGAATGCAAAAGGAATGGATCCGGTGCATCTGAAAAAGACATACGGAAAGGACCTTGTATTTTGGGGTGGTGGTATCGATACGCAAAAACATTGCCATATGCTTCTCCCGAAAAAATACGTGAAGAGGTGCTTCGCTTGTGCGACATATTTTCCAAAGACGGTGGTTTCGTATTCAATACAGTTCATAATGTACAGGCCAATGTGCCGGTAGAAAATGTTATGGCGATGCTGAATGCCTTAAAGGAATTTAACGGAAAATAGCAGTCATTACCTGATCTATTCATAAACATGGAGCACCTCAACCTATACTTAGGCGAAGCCGGTCTCACCGAAGGTAATCACTCTCCTAAAAGAGAGGGACTTTGAAGAGCAGCGAATCAAGAGTTTTGCGTTCTTTCTCCCCTCGCCTTCAGGAGAACTTAGCGCCAGCGCTCTCACGACCGAAGGGAGTAGCGGTTGGGGGTGAGGTCTTAAAAAATTCATGAATTATGCAGATTAATAACTAATTTTAATCTCTTCGCACCCATGTCTGAAAAAATGCTCTCGGGCAAAAATCTGGTTGTCATCGGTGGTACAACTGGTCTTGGACTTTCGGCCAGTAAAGCCTTTGTGGAAAATGGGGCCAATGTTGTTGTCGCCGGCAGAAATGAGGATAGTGTTTCGGAAGCCAAAAAGCTTCTGGGAAGCAGGTCCGAGGGTATTGCAGGAGACGCCGTGCTGCCCGAAACCGCCATGCGGGCCATCGAAGTTTGTGTTGAAACATTCGGAAGCTTCCATGGTCTCTATCATGTAGCGGGTGGCAGCGGACGAAAAATGGGCGATGGTCCTCTGCATGAGCTTACCCTGGAAGGATGGAATAAAACACTTGAGTTGAACCTTACTTCTCTCATGTTATCCAACCAGGCAGCGGTTCAATATTTTTTAAAGCATCATCAGGAAGGTTATATTCTTAATATGGGTTCGGTACTCGGATATTCACCCTCTCCCCAATATTTCAGTACCCATGCCTATGCAGCATCCAAATCAGCCATCATCGGGTTTTCAAAATCGATTGCCGCCTATTATGCCAAAAATAATATCCGTGTAAACGTAATTGCTCCTGCCCTGGTGGAAACTCCCATGGCAAAAAGAGCTGCAGAAGATGATCATATTCTCGCTTTCATCAAAACCAAGCAACCCCTGGATGGTGGACGAATCGGATATCCTTCGGATCTGGACGGACTCGCTGTATATTTTATGAGCGATATGGCCAGGTTTACAACCGGTCAGGTTATCGCTGTAGATGGAGGGTGGACGGTTTCCGAAGGTCAGCTTTAAAAGTCGACGGTCGACGGTCCACAGCCAATTCAAATTTTAAAGATAGCGATCGGCTGTTGGCCGTCGTCTGAGGACTGAGGACTGTTGACCATTTGCATTGGTTGTTAACCGTCGTCTGTCGTCTGAGGACCGTGGACAAGAATATTCATTTAAATCAGTAATTCATTAAAAATAACACATATGTCAAACATTTCGATAGGTATTGATTTGGGTGGTACCCGCATTAAAGCTGTAGCCGTGGATGAGTCGGGCAACATTCTGCACCAGCATTACCAGGCGACCAATGATGGCGATGATGCGGTCTGGAAAAGCGCCGTTGCCACTGCAGTGATGGAAACCCAGCATAAAATTGACAAAACCGGCGTTTTCGTGGGTATATCTGCTCCGGGCCTGCCCAACGCAACCAATTCGGCCATTGCCTTTATGCCCGGCAGACTGCAGGGACTTGAGAATTTTATATGGACCAGATTTTTAAAACCACCACTTTTGTATTGAACGATGCCATTTCGGCCATGATGGCCGAAGCAAGGTTTGGTGCCGCCAAAAATAAAAAAAATGTGGTGATGCTTACCCTGGGAACCGGTGTTGGCGGAGCAATTCTGATTGAAGGTAAACCTTATCAGGGAGCGTTTAACAAAGCCGGGCATATCGGCCACATGGTTATCGACAGCGATGGGGAGGCCGATGTAATTGGAATGCCCGGGAGTCTGGAAGATGCAATCGGAAATTGCAGTATTCAAAAAAGGACTATGGGGAAATTCACCTCCACCCATCAACTGCTGGAAGCCTTCAGAAACGGCGATGCCTTTGCGTCCGAAGTGTGGCTTACTTCTGTAAAAAAGCTGGCCATTGGCATGGCTACCTTAACCAATATTCTGTCGCCCGAAATGATCATTCTCGGTGGCGGTATTACCGAAGCGGGTAAAGATCTGTTTGATCCTTTGGAACAATACATGAGTCAATATGAGTGGCGCACCGGTGGTAATAAAACTGAAATTGTAAAAGCTCAGTATGGCGATTTATCGGGTGCTGTAGGAGCAGCATGTTTTGCAAGAGAAGCGGGTAAAAATTAAAAGAGCGAAATGAACATTACAGAAGCTTATATTCAAAAGTCGGCTGAGATACTTGAAACAGTTAGGTCGCAGCAGAATCAGATAAGAGAGGCAGCGAGGCTGTTTGCAGAAACAATACTTGCCGGTCGCATGGTGCATATTTTCGGAAGCGGGCATAGTCGCATCCTGGTAGAGGAAATGTGGCCCAGGTATGGTTCCTTTCCTGGTTTTAACCCCATTGTTGAACTTTCGCTTACATTTCATAATCTGGTGGTTGGGGCCAATGGTCAACGTCAGGCTATGTTCCTTGAAAATGTGAGCGGACTGGCTGAAAGGATCCTGCGCAATTTCGACCTGAAAGAAATAGATACGGCACTTCTTATTTCTTCGAGCGGTTGCAATGTTGTCCCCATCGAAATAGCCGAAGGGTTTCAGCGGCGCAATATCAAAGTAGTCTCGATTATTTCCAGGCTGCATTCCGAAATGTCGGTAAGCAAACGCAGCGACGGTAAAAAGCTAAGCGACTTTTCCGATCTGGTGCTCGATACGGGAGCTCCCGTTGGCGATGCCATGGTGTATGTTCCTGGTCTGGATACACCTGTTGCCCCCGGATCAACGTTGGGAGGAACCTTACTTGTCAATTGCATAAAAGCCGAACTGGCTGCATTGCTGACTGCCGCAGGTCAGCCTCCCAAAGTTTTAAGCGGGGCAGTTGTCGTAGGCGAGGAAAGGGCTGTATCTCTATTCGAAAGCGCTTACGATGAGCATGCGCACCGACTGGCAAAACTGTTCGAAAATGTTGGTAATTCCAATAATAAGTAAGCTATGTCTGATTACTTCAATGTTCATAAAATTCCGCTGCTGGCCGAAACTGATATCCTGGTTGTGGGAGCCGGTTCGGCTGGTTGCGTGGCTGCTCTTGCTGCTGCGGAGCAAAAAAAATATTCCGTAATGCTTGTGGAGCGTTATGGTTTCCCTGGCGGAACGTCAACACAGATGCTCGATACCTTCTACGGATTTTTTACTCCCGGACTGAGTCCCAGGAAAATTGTGGGGGGATTACCTGATCGTGTCGTGAACGAACTGGATAAGACCGGCGATATTTTTCTTCGGCCCAATACCTATGGAGCAGGCACCGGGGTGAATTACAATCCGGAACGGCTGAAGTATATTTGGGATATCATGATTACCCGCGCCGGAATTCAGTACCTATTGCACACCTCGCTGGTAGATGTTTTTAATGAGGAACACGAGCGGATAACCTGCATCTTCTGGCATAAATCGGGCTTTTATAAGGTAAGGGCCCGCAGGGTGATCGATGCAAGCGGCGATGCCGATTTCTGTGCACTGTCGGGCTGCCGGTTTGAAGTGGCCGGAGAAAATGAACCGGCACAAAGTATGACAACAACTTTCAGGATGTGTAATGTCGATCTTGAAAAGTTTGAAAAAGCAGGTGGCAACAAAATGATGAAGGAACGCATGGCAAATGCCTTCGACTCCCGAACATATCTGCTTCCCCGCAAGGAAGGGTCCGCGCATGAGATGTGCCAGCCGGGTTGCATTTCAGCAGTGGCTGTAAAGGTTGCCGATTTGAGCGCCCTCAGAATCGAGGAACTTACAAAAGCAGAAGTTGAAGGGAGAAAACAGGCGTTTATTTACGAAGATTTTTTCCGGGACCAGGTTCCGGGCTATGAAGATTCAAAAATCATCGGGCTGTCGCACCAGATAGGGGTGCGCGAAACACGCCGGGTGTATGGCGAGCACAGGCTTACCAAGGAGGAATGCCTCGCCGGAGAAATTCCTTCATCGTCAGTTTTGCTTTGTGGTGCACCCATTGAAGATCACCGGAAGGGTAAAAACGGACAGGACGAAACGTACTGGGAGTATATTCCGGGAGCAGGCATCTATGGCGTGCCTTACGGGGCACTGGTTCCGGAAGGTAGCAATAATACCTGGGTGGTAGGACGTTGTTTTTCGGCTACACACGATGCGCATGCTTCCTGTCGTTCCATGGCGCAGACCATGAGCATGGGACAGGCTGCCGGTCTTGCTGCGGTTCAATCACTACAAAGAGATTTTGATGCCCGAAATGTAGACGTTTCCTTACTGAGAAACGAGCTGACTGCCATTGGGCAGATACTTGAAGTTCCCGGTTTAATTGCAGACACCAGTCGCACGGGATGGAAAAACAACCTTACTCCGAAACTTTAAAAAATACAATATGCCCTTTGTAAGAACCGTATTGGAAGATATACCATCCGAAGCGATGGGCTTAACATACTCCCACGAACACATTGTGATAGAAGAAGGCTTCACTACAACTGGCCATCCTGAATTTATCCTCAACGACACGGACAAAATCAGCAGCGAGCTGTCGGAGCTATACCAGGCCGGCGGAAGAACCATGGTCGACACCATGCCTGCCGCTTGTGGTAGAAGTATTCTCAACCTTGTTGAAGTCTCCCAAAGGTCAAAAATAAAATATCATTAGCACCTACAGGCTTGCATCTCGAAATATACTATCCGCCCAACCATTGGCGGTACCATCTGTCGGTTGATGCGTTAACGAAATTATTCATTGAAGACATCACCCTTGGAATTGATGCACTCGATTATAACAGTCCGGTTATTCAACGGACTACGAACAAAGCCGGTATGATAAAACTGGCAACTGGTGATGATATGATTACCGGTCATCAGCAAAAGGTTTTCGAAGCAGCAGTGAATGCCCATCGCGAAACCGGAGCACCCATACTTACCCATACCAATGGAGGTAAACTGGCAATGGAACAGGTTGAGTTATTGGCAAAATATGGTGCGGATCTTAATCATGTTGTTCTGTCGCATATCGACAAGCACAAGGACCTGGCTTTTCACAACCACCTGATGCAAACCGGTGTATATGTTGAATATGACAGCCATTTCCGCTGGAAAACATCAGATGAAAACTGGACATATACCCTCCTCGAAAAAATGTTACCTGACTTTAGCGATCGCATTGTTATCGGCATGGATATGGCAAAACACACCTATTGGAAATCTTATGGAGGTAAGCCGGGTTTAATTTACTTAGTTACTGATTTTAAAAAAGAATTGGTTAAGCGAGGATTGGACGGTTATTACAATGAGTTGTTTTTTTTGAATCCTCAGAGGCTTTATGCATTTATGGAATAAATGCTTTAATCAAAACAATTATTTCTCTACATTCGGTATATTTTACAACTCTATAAACCATGCTTATTCCTGGAATGTATCCCGCCTGTTTTCAGGGAGAAAAGCTATTTGGATGAACAACCTTAAATTGCGACCTTCAAAAAAGAGTTTTAAATTTACATTAAACAAAAATGCTATGACTAATCGAAGAAATTTTTTGCGTTCGATGGCTGCGGCAAGCAGTTTAGCCCTTATTCCATCTGCGTTGGCTGGCAGCGTGGTTTCGATAAGCGATCAGGACTCCACGCTGTTGAAACTGCATTCCCATGTACCACAGCCTGTAATTATAAAATCCATTGAACTCCTGTATTTCGACAATGAATATATCCTCAGGCTTACTTCCAACGAAGGAATAACAGGTTGTACCCTTTGCAATCAAAGAATGCCGGAACTTGTCTCATTGCTTCAGAAAGCTGTAATACCGCACTTTCTAGGTAAGGATGCCCGGGATATTGAAAGTCTGCTTGAATATGTATATGTTGTAAATTCAAATTATAAATACACAGGATTACCCTTCTGGAATTGCGTAGGCCACCTGGAAATTGCCATTTTCGACCTTTTGGGTAAAGTAATTCAAAAGCCAGTACATTATTTTTTAGGAAAGCCGGTATGTGACAATATTGAAGTTTATATTTCGAGTACTACCCGCGAAACAACACCACAGCAGGAATCAGCCAACTTTGCAAAGCGACTTGCCGAAACTGGTGCAAA
Source organism: Bacteroidales bacterium (assembly GCA_012031335.1). The sequence goes on from JAAUTT010000011.1 coordinate 14,284, forward strand.
AGCTGTTAAGTTTAAAGTTGGCGGGCGAATGAGCAAAAATGCCGATGCGATGCCCGGCCGCAGCGATACCATTGTCCCTTTGATGCGCAAGACGCTGGGAGAATCCATTACCTTTTATGTGGATGCAAATGGTTCGTACGACACAGCGAATGGGCTGCGTATGGCTCAATATCTCGAGGAACAGAAGGTCGCTATTTTTGAAGAACCTGTTCCATTTGACGAATACGAGAATACCCTGTTAATTACACAAGCTGTTAAAACTTTAAAGATTGCCGGAGGTGAGCAGGATACCAGCCTTTACCGGTTCGGATGGCTTGCTGCCAACAGGGCCCTGGATGTTTTGCAGCCCGACTTGTACTACAACGGAGGTTTTATCCGATGTTTAAAGGTTGCCCAAATGGCCGCAAATGCAGGAATTAAATTTTCACCACACAGTCCCAAGACCAACCCCCTCGCCGCCCCTATGCTTCATTTGATGACAGTGGTACAAAATACCGGAGGATACCAGGAATGGCATATCAATCATCCCAATCATAAGAACTGGTATGCTCCACATTACGAAATCCGGGACGGCAAAATACCTGTACCTGATCAACCTGGCTGGGACTAACTTTCGATAATTCAATATGGGAGAAGGCAGACCAGGTTAAATGTTAACAAATGTACAGCCATTTCTAAAAAACATAATTCTTCAGATATTGCTATTAAGAGTAGTTTATCCGGCAAAAATAAAAGAGGCTGCCGCCCGATCTTTGGGTTGTTAGGTATGGAACTGTCATAGTCCTTTCCTAAACAGCCAATCGGTTAATTACGACAGCCTCTTTAAAAAAATCCTGAAACCCTATACCAAAATTTTGGTTGTTAGGTTATTAATACTTGTTTCCAATGCTTCAAAGGGCTTTCCGTTACCTTGGTTATCATCTTCAACAAACATATATTTCATACCTGCCAGTTCTTTGGAGGCCAAAATAGTTTTAAAATCAATCACACCAGCACCAACAGAGCAAACATCGTCCTTATTTACATCGAAGAAAGGATCCTGTTTGGTACTCATATCTTTCATGTGGAACAGCTGGAAGCGGCCCGGATATTTTTTAAACATTTCAACAGGATTCTGCCCGGCTTTACTTACCCAGAAAAGGTCGATTTCCATGGTGATAAGGTCCGGATCCATTTCGCGCATAAAAATATCATAATAAGGAACTACACCATTTATATTCATAAATTCGAAGTTATGATTATGATATCCAAACTGGATGCCTGCACTTTTCATTATTTTCCAACCTCATTCCAGTCGCCCACCATTTTTTTGTACGAGTTGATATTCCGGTCTTCCTCGTTAACCCACGGCTGAACACAGTATTTAACACCAAGAGCGGCATGGTCGTCGGCCATTTTCTTAGCATTGTCAATGGTGATACCTGCGGCTTCCACCTGGGTATGACTGCTAATAATATTCATCCCAAGATCAGATACAATTTTCTTAAACTCTTTTGGAGCATATTTATAAAACTTCCCATTTGAATAATCAGCAAGTTCAATGTTCTTATAGCCCAGATCGGAAATTTTTTAAGTGTGCCGAGTGCGTCGGCTGTCATAGCATCCCGAATGGTGTATAACTGCAAACCAACACCAAATTTTTTCCTGGAGCTTGCATCTGGTTTCAGCGTAAAAGAACCAAGTGCAGTTAAACCTATAGCTCCTGCTGCCGAAATTTTCAAGAAATTTCTTCTACTTTGCGTATTCATCATAAGTTATTTTTTGAGTTAGTGTAAACATAAATATTTTACAAAAACTAAAATAATACAAACCTTTTGTTTTAAAAATAATACCTGGGAGCAAGATAATATTTTGCATTCAAAATGTAACCGAAATAAGCATTTCTAATTTGTATTTTATTTCCATAAACCGGAATACAAAATTTAATGGTAAATCGTCAATGAGCAATTGCTTGCGGACTAACCTTAAAATGCTATTCAAAATACGGTGAACATTGCTTTTAAAATTATTGAATAAGCATTATAAATGAAATCATTTTTCCCTTTCTCATCCCGTAAATCCATTTCACCACCTGTCGCTAATATTGTCGTAATCAATAAAATTCATTTTGCAAACCTTGACAGAATAAAGGTCCTTCAACCATTTAATTCCTGACATAAGGATTTATAAAATTATTACTTTTGAGCACAGAAATTATTTCTAATTCAATGAAAACCTGAACTACTTTTTAATCTCATTCATTTAAAACTTATTTTATAAATTTAAGTGCCAATTTTAACTATAGCTAACTATTCAAGACCATTAATAATTAAAATAAGCAAACCATGGAATCTCAAAAAGAAAGAGAATCGCAACTAATTACTTTTCAGTTAATATGCTTTTATAACTGCCACTATATTTGGTTTTGCTGCCGATTTATTTAATGAGCACAGCCGGCATATTATATATAAATTTGCTGATGCAATGCTGATTACAGGAACCATACTGCTGGCGATGAAGTTTGCCAGAGATGGTTGGGATATTCCAGCGGCAGGTTTTACATTACTATCTATCGCCTGGGGTGTGTTTTTTCTTGCAAAAGACTTTCATGAACAAGAAGTTGGCGAAGATATTTTTTCCTCAGCATTTTACTTTTTGTTGCCGTCAATGGTATTGGTTACATTTTACAAACCCTTTCCATTACTAATAAAGATAATTAGTCTTGTAATAATAACTCCGTCATTTATTGCTCTTATTGCTGTTAAAAGCGGTATATCAGAAGAAAGTTACAGCATATGGAGAAAAATTAACTACCAGTCAATACACGTTGCAAGCCTTTTCTGGGGATTTTCCTTTTTAAACAATTCAAAAAAGAAACCTCTAAAACCAATCAAATAAAATACCCATTATAAACCAAAACGTAAAAATAACAGTTTACGCAATTTGCAAATCAGTTTATAGGACTTCGGGTTAATATACTAAGGATAAGGAATTTATAATTATCCTTATTCCCACTTCCCGTAATAAATGCAATAAATAATCATATTATCGGGAAAGAACCGTGTGCCGGTTTGCAGATCGGCCAAAGGTTCCATGGCAACAATTTGTTCGTATGTTTTGCCTTTATCTTTCAGCCTTACAACTTTTTCGACTACTTTTAGCAAATTATTCCGGTATTCGACCAGGCCAACCAGATTTGTAACCGAACCTTGCCCAGGTATTATAACAGTTTGAAAGTCGCACAACTTGATAATCTGGTCGAGGGCCTGTATCACACCCCGAAATGAACCTTCGTAGGGAGAAAAGCCCGAACGAAATACGAAAAGATCGCCTGTGCAGATAACATTAGAGTTTCGGAAGTAAATTACTATATCGCCCATCGTATGTGCTTCAGGAGTATGATAAAGTGTAACTGTCTCCCCATTGAACTGAATTTCCATTGAATCGGTAAAACACATATCAGGTAACTGGTCGGAAGGACGAGGTGCAACAGGTGGTATATTAAAAACTTCTGGTGCCTCCCAAACCGACATCATTTCATTCCGGGCATTCAAATGAGCAATGGTAACAGTTCTTCCTTCTCTTTTGTAATATTTGCCGGCTCCGATCTGATCGAAATGAGAGTGCGAATAAACAATATAACGGACTGGTAAGTTAAAAGCCGTTAGCAGTGTTGTGTCTGTGCGAATTGAGTCGGCTTCGGGAGCCGGATCAATTACCATCAAACCATCCTCCCCTGTAAAAAAGGTAACCAAGCTGCCATTTACCATATGAACAAAGAAACCCGGAGCAACTTTCCGAACTAAATGAGGATCTATTTGCAACTCCTGCGAAAACAAAGCGTTTCCTGAGAAAGAATACATCAGGAAAAAGCAACCGTAAAGCACGGGTCGAATGCAGCTCTTCATAAATTGGTATAGTTATGTAGTCAGGTGGATCTCCACTTTTTAATATGCAAACGCAAGTTAGAAATCCTTGGGTAATATACATCA
>JAAUTT010000640.1 GCA_012031335.1 Bacteroidales bacterium
CGAATTAAAATTTCATCTGAGCCATCCTTTGATGAAGAGGATTGTGGAACTGAAGGAAAGAAATTTTGAGGATAAAGATAAATTCGATTACGCTCCCGCTGATTTTGAAGACGCAATGGACAGCTACCAGCAGGTACTGGAAATTGTTGGAGAAATAAGCGCCGAAATTGTTGCTCCCAATGCCGAAGGTGTTGACCACGACGGACCTGAATTAGTCGATGGCAGGGTAAAATATGCAAAAGGTACCGAAGTGAATATCGAAGCGCTTTGTCAGGCTGGTTTGATGGGGATGTCGCTTCCCCGTCGTTTCAACGGACTGAATTTCCCGATTGTTCCCTACATCATGGCTGCCGATGTTGTTTCGCGCGCCGATGCAGGTTTTGTGAATATCTGGGGATTGCAGGACTGCGCAGAAACCATCAACGAATTCGCTACCGAAGAACAAAAGGAAAGATTCCTTACCCGCGTTTCGGCCGGCGAAACGATGGCCATGGACCTTACCGAACCCGATGCCGGATCAGACCTCCAGGCTGTAATGCTCAAAGCATCTTTTGATGAATCGAAAAACACATGGTTACTCAATGGTGTAAAGCGTTTCATTACCAATGGCGACGGCGATATAGCCCTTGTGCTTGCCCGTTCCGAAGATGGAACAAGCGATGGACGTGGTCTTTCCATGTTTATTTACGACAAAAGAAATGGTGGCGTAACTGTTCGCCGTATCGAAAATAAAATGGGTATCAAAGGTTCACCAACCTGCGAACTTGTATTCAAGAATGCTCCTGCGGAACTTTGCGGCTCACGAAAGTTGGGATTGATCAAGTATGTTATGGCGCTGATGAATGGTGCACGTTTAGGCATTACCGCTCAGAGTGTTGGTGTTTCGGAAGCTGCATACAGGGAGGCCCTATCATATGCCAAAGAAAGAAAACAGTTTGGAAAGGCAATTATTGAATTCCCTGCTGTTTACGAAATGATATCACTAATGAAAGCCAAACTGGATGCCAGTCGTACGATTCTTTACGAAACAGCCCGTTTTGTCGATATCTACAAAACCTTAATGCACATTGCAGAAGAACGTGATCTTACAAAAGAGGAAAAAGAGGAAATGAAACGGTACCAAAAAATGGCCGACATTTTCACTCCTATTTCCAAAGGGATGACTTCGGAATTCGCCAATCAAAATGCTTACGATGCAGTTCAGGTGCATGGTGGATCGGGTTTCATGAAAGATTACCCCGTAGAACGTATTTATCGCGATGCGCGTATCACATCCATTTACGAAGGTACAACCCAGTTGCAGGTTGTGGCTGCTATCCGTGGTGTAACAACCGGTGGTTACCTGGCACGCATCAAAGAATACGAAGCTGAACCTTTGAAACCGGAACTGGAAGGCTATCGCCGTGTATTGGTTGGATTAACCGAACAATACGAAGCTGCCGTAAAAAAAGTGACCGAATTCAACAACAACGAGTTCATCGATTTTCACGCTCGCCGCATGGTCGAAATGGCAGGTCATATCATTATGAGCTACCTGTTGCTGCTCGACTGCAACCGCGACCATAATTACTGGAAAACTTTTGAAGTTTACATGAAATACGGAGCTGCCCAGGTTGCTGCACATGCTCAATACATCAAATTTTCCTCTCCCAACGATTTAGGAAAATTCAAGATCGAATAATATCATCACTATTGATTTATATGAGGCTATCTCTTTCGGGTAGCCTCTTTTTTTGCATGCCTAATTTGAAATAAATTTGGAATTCAGCAGTCTTGTAAAATGGAATTCCTTGTCCTTCCTGAACAATTGATTTATTTTGGAAGCAGCATAGATTATTTGGAACTTACACTAACAATATTTATAATCCCTCGTAAATAACTGAGATTTTGGTTTCAATAATTTACCAGGTTGGTATGATAGCTAAAAAATACTCCAAAACCCGCTTGTTGGTTGTAGATGACATGCTTGTTCACAGAGAAATGCTGAATAGGCTTTTAACAAAAGAAAAATATTCGGTAACACTTGCAGTAAACGGGAGCGAAGCATTAGAGATAATGAAGAAGGAGAAATTCGATTTGGTTTTACTGGATGTTGAAATGCCCGAAATTAATGGATTTGAGGTATGTAATGTAATGCGGGGCGATTCGGTTTTGAAAGAAATCCCCGTAATCTTCATTACAAGTTATGGGCAAATTGAAAACAAAATTTCAGGTTTTGGAATTGGTGCTCAGGATTTTATTACCAAACCTTTTAACAACAGGGAACTCCTGGTCCGAATCAATACACATCTGCTACTGAAGCATAAATCGGATGTTATTAAAAACATGAATTTCACCCTGGAGAGTAAAAATAAAAGTATAACCCAAAGCATCGAATATTCCAGGTATATTTTACAGGCACTCTTACCATCATTTAAAAATCTTGATAAACTAATTCCGGAGAAGTTTTTATTTTTCAAATCCAGAGAAATCATTGGAGGCGATTTTTACTGGTTTAAACAATTTGGACCAAAACTATATATTGCCGCTACCGATTGTACCGGGCACGGAGTGCCAGGCGCACTGATGAGTGTTTTGGGTATATCGCTTTTGAACGAGGTAGTAAACGATCATTTCTTTTATTCGCCCAACGAAATATTAAACCGGCTCAGGCAAAAAGTTATTAAAGCGCTTACCAGAAAAAATGAAGCCCTGTATAATAACGATGGCATGGACATGGCCATGTGCCTTATTGATTTCGAAAATATGAAGCTCCAATATTCGGGCGCTAATATCCCTTTGTTTATCTTAAGAAAAGATGCAGGGAGGAACACTTATGAAATTATAAAACGTCCGCCCGACAGAATGCCAATCGGAAATCATCCCAGTTCCAAAATAAGTTTTATGAATCATTATATAGATTTATGCGAAGAAGACAGGGTGTATCTTTTTACCGATGGTTATTCCTCCCAGTTTGGCGGAGAAATAAATAAAACCTACAAAACCAAGAGGCTGGTAGAATTGCTTAGAAATATACAAGGTTATTCGCTAAAAGAACAAAAGGCTTTTTTGGAAAAAAATCTTCTTGATTGGAAGGGCGATAATATACAGGTGGATGATATTTTAATTATGGGACTGCAAATTAGCAGAAAGCGTTTTACTTAGATCATCTTCAGTGTGGGAACTACTCACTCGGTTGATTTCCAAAAATTTAAATAATTTTTAACTTCTCAACCCGGAGTGATTTTCCAGGTGGAGAAGTTACTGATTGAGTGAGATAAAGCTTGTATCCTGAGATTATTTACTTAAAGCTGACTATAAGCGTATTCCATCATAATAAAAAATGACTGAGCTTCGGTTGAGGTGCCGGAGCGGTCGAAGTTAGGCGAACCACAAGCTCCCTGCACAATGCCATACTTATCAATTTTAGATAAAGCTCCCAGGCGCATCTTATCGGCTTTTACCTTGTAATCGGTTCCCAGCCAACCAGCTTTTACTCCGGTATAAATTGCAAAAGCAAGCATTTGTCCCAGGTTGGTTTCCACAAAAGAATTGCTGTCGTCGATAATATCATGGAACAGACCATCGGCCCGCATATAAGGTAAGCATCCGTCAATAACTTCTTTACCGTAACCAATCAGTTTTTTTGCGATGCGTTTTCATTTTCCTTTGGGAGCATGTTGATAATTTTTGCTATACCTGCGGCTGTCCATCCATTTCCGCCACCCCATAAAAGTTTCCGGCTATATTCGTTTTTTTGTTTCGTCCCATTGATGATAATACATTTTCTTTTCAGGATCCATCAGATATTTCCTGAAACCTTTCTATTTGTTTTACTGCCTCGTCATAATCTCCCATGAGGGCCAAAACGGAGGGGCCATAAATGAAGCATCACTCCAGATTTGTTTGGCATAGGTTACATGATGCAGGATGCCATCGGTTGTTTTAGGGGCTGAAGTTTTCAGATACTGATACATATCCTCGGCGCCTTCTTGAATTTTTCATCACCGGTTTCTTTATAGGCCAATAATACGGATTCCCCGTTC
>JAAUTT010000641.1 GCA_012031335.1 Bacteroidales bacterium
AAAAGGATTTGTGTACCAGTCGTTCGACACTCTGACGAACCCAGGTAAAGCATATTTGGGAAATGGTTTGTTCATAGGCGATGCTCGCAATTATCAAACTGTTTATTTTGGTAATATTCCGGAATATGATCCGGCAAAGGCTTATCAAATATCCTTCTGGTTTGGCAACATCTTAAAAGATACTTATTTGAGATCGGGTTTGATTATATCCAAGTACGATTCAAAAGGCAATATGTATGAAGAAGACTATTACAATATAGCAGCGCTTGCGAGAATTTTCGATGGAAACTGGGCCCTATGTGAGTTGGATGTTGCACTTGAAACCCCCAATGATAAAGTGAAAGTTACTTTGAGGAGTGAGGAAATTTTGAACGACGATTTCTTACTGGATGAATTGATTATTAAACAAGTAGGAGTAAATTTATACAAGGAAGTTACTGGAGGCATCATTAAAAACAACAGATATTATTTGAAATAAAAACTTAATATTTTTATCTCTTGTATTTTCTGTAAATGAGTATTAAATCGATAGGAATACGCATTAAATAAGAAAGCTTTATCCTCGAGTTCTTTTTGGCAATCCAGCACGATACAGGCATTTCATATACTTTTTCATAGAAAGACATTTTTAAATGTCGCTTTGCCCGGATTAGCAATTCAACATCGAAAATCCATTTGCTTATAAAAGGTTCCCGAAATAAAACGGGGAGAATTCTAGTGTCGAACAGCTTTGCTCCACATTGGGAATCATATGTTTCAATGTGCATTACTATGCTGGCAAATGTTGCAAACACCCTTCCTGCATAGTGCCTGATGATGCTTCTTTCTATGGTTGCGCCAAGTCGTTTTACCCTGGATCCGATAATTATATTGTATCCCTCCCTGAATTTGGACTTCATCAAGCCTACCTCTGTTAGTGGTGTAGCAAGATCAGCGTCTAAAAAACCTGTATATAAAAAGCTTTTCCAATTTAGAGATTGAAGCATGCCCTGACGAACGGCTTCACCTTTCCCCGAATTTTTATTTAGGTTAACAATCATTATTTGATCAGGATGCAAGCTTTTCAGGTCGTTGAGCATAATTAATGTATTATCCAAGCTTCCATCATTTACAAAGCAAAAACAGGCATCGCTATTTTCGGAAATAAATCTATCAAATTCGTTGAAAGGCATTCGGGAAGCTTCGTTATAACAGGGTATAACTATACAGATTTGCGACATATAGCGTAATTTGATAATCCGGGAACCTTAATGCCAATTTTACGGAGTGAATTAATTATTAGAAAGTCAAGCCATAAAAATAAAACAATTATTCTGCTGATGAGCTTGCTTCCTTTCCATGCCCCGGCTCCTTTTTGATTATTGAAATTATAAGGCAGAACAATTTCAATGCATTTGAGAAGAATTCGCACAAAAAGCAGGCTACTAAAGAAATAACCAATTTTTTCAATAGTGAAACCATTGGCTGTAATTGTATTTTTAAGGGAGGTATTCGAATAACGGCGACAGTGGCCTAGAAAGCTGTCGTGATTACTGAATAGCATCTGAAAAGCCGGTACTGTAATTAGAATAATTGTTTTTTCGGTTATCCAGGGCTGATTTGCCAGTTTTTGTAAAAATGAAGAGTCCTCTTCGATATGCTCTAATACATCTAATAATAGCACTATATCCGACTGTATAATTGTTGTCTGAGTCAATTCTTCAATTGTATTGTAAAAGGAAAGAGATGGGAGCGGGTACCTGGATTTTAGAATTTCTATCTGTCGTTTTGTTAAAGCATTGTCAACGCCCAACGGAAAAGGATCGATATAATTTTGAGATATTTTGTAAAGCAGAAATGCATCACCACATCCAATATCAATGATTGTAACTTTTGAGTTTAAGTTAAAACCGGAAAGGCTATGCTTAATTAAACTTTGAACGACCTTAACCCTTGCAATCTCCCAAGGATGCCTGTCAGGTTCATGAAAAGATATTTCCGGGGTTTCTTTAAGATCCATTCAATTTATTAATTCATTACATAAGTTATAAGCAACGAATATAAAAAATAATTACATGGATGCAGTAACCCAACCTTCATTTAAAGGCGCGGAAAACTTCCTTGAATAAAATGATGAGGCTAAAAAAGGAGGAATCCTGTTAATCCTTGCGGATCAGTGTCCCATCTTCCATTTCTTCGTATTCGGGGCATGTGAACACTAAATAACTAACAACTCCAAACGAAATCAGGGAACAGCCACCCAAAACAGCACTTGCAATACAGAAATGTCCATTCGTCAATGATTTAAGTTAGTTCGTCAAAATTAGAAATTATTTATCAACATCCAAGTGCTAACTGAATTTTTTTGATAAAAAGTATTCGGAACTACGATGCACAAAATCAGGTTGTTGAATATGACTATGAATGTAATTTTGACGAATGGAAGCGACATGTAGTATCAAAATAAAAACATCCTGATCTTACGGCCTGTACATACATGATTTTACGGCCTTACCAATATTATTTGGGAACAAATACATCTGCTTTTAGGTTGTCGATAAATACAGGCTTTTTTCCTCGATACCACATGTAGCACTGAAATTCATCTTTTGCACTCCTGATATCGGGTGTAAGATAGTCGTAGTTTAATTTAAGCCATTCGCCCTTCCGTATGCTGTCCTGAGGAAGAGCAATGGCATTGTAACCATATAAACCTTCTCTTCTTGAAAAAGTCATAACCAAAAGTGGAGGCTCGTCTGTATTTTCTCTCGGAATAAAGATATCTACCTGAGCCCTGATCCAAACATGATCCTTATTCGTAAGTTGTGTGTATTTTTTTTTGATAGCCGGTGAGAACGAGGTGTTACTATCAAGCTGACAATAATGGTTTTTTGTACCTGAATCATATTTTATTTGGGGAGAATGATTAGGCTCAGGACTAGAAAAATCATACCCGGCTAAAAAAGTATTTGGTATAGTCAGTTTCATTGGTAAAAACATTAATTCCTGTTGCCGATCTATATTTTAGCAGGTATTGCTGAGCCCCTTCCGGCACTGAGGTCCGTCCAAATACTGCCATATAATATTGAGGTGTCGTGCGGGAAAAATCGAGAATATAATGGTTAAATTGCCACAACTGGAATAGATTTAGAAATACCAGTGCGGTTATAAGTGTTATTACCGAAAAGTCTTAAACATAATCTCCTTGTTAATATTTTTTTTAAAGTTAACCCCAAAGGTAATGCCAGTAAAACATACGAGGTTATAAAGGGACGACTGCTGTAACTGGCACCATACCACCATTCGGTCCAACTGGAGATAATCCAGAAACTTAACAGAAAAAAAACAGTAATTACAGGAAATAATTCCTTCTTTTCCTGATACAACAAATAGAATCCGGCAATTGCAAATATCATTACCGGGGGTGTAGATCAGCCATCCTTTACGAAAACTGAACAAAACATTGCCGATATGAGGTGAGAAAAGATCCAACCCTACACCCGGATTGTTGTAACTATCATATATAAATGAACCTGCGGCTATTTTCCAATAGAGCATTTGCGGAAGGAAAACCATTAATCCTGCAAATGCTGCAAAATGAGTTGCTTTTTATTTTGTACAAGCAAGCGTATTTTCTCCTGCAAAGATGATCTGTTAAAAACTCCCCATAATAAAGGTATCAGATAGCAGAATATTTCGCTGGGTTTTACAAGAACCATTAAAGAACACGATAAAGAAATAAAAATCAGGTATCTTAATTTCTGTTTCTTGTGCCATTTTATTGTAAACCAGGTAATAATTGCCAATAGGTTAAAAAGTGCATTGGTTTGTTCAAGGTTTTTGACAGTAGCATATTGCAGAAAGTTGGTACCTAATACTATAATTACAAGAATTATTGCTGTTAACTTGTCGCTAAAATATTCAAGCAATATTTTTCGAAAGAACCAAAGACCTATAAAAGAATATAATACAAACCCCAAAGCCAAAGAATACTGGTAGGGAAGACTAAAACCGTCAGTTGGAACGTCAGTTATGACAGCA
>JAAUTT010000642.1 GCA_012031335.1 Bacteroidales bacterium
GGGCAAATATTCGAGGAATCACCACCTGGTTGCGTCCTGCCATGGAGGGCGAGGGCAAGATAGAGATCGGCCGGCGCAGCTATTTTTATATATGGACGAAACGAGTAATAAACTGGCTTCGCATGCAGTTGTGGATTTGAATCGTGAGAAATATCAGGCAAACCTTCCCCGATGCCTTTGTTGTTGGTTGTATTGACGGTAAAATTGTCCCGGCAAAAGAAGTTTTGAATCAAATAAAAGCTTTAAATTAGCATCCTTATACTATTGTGTACATGAAAATCCAAAAAGAAGCAAAAATTGGTATAATAATAGTCCTAATTATTGCGGTGGCAATCTGGGGATTTAACTTCTTGAAAGGAAAGAATATCTTTACGGTTAGTAAACAATATTATGCCGTTTTCAATAATATTGGAGGTTTGCAGGAATCGAGTGTTGTTAGTGCCAATGGCTATACAATTGGACAAGTTTCAGAGATTCGTTTTGTTCATGGGCAAATATCCAAAATTGTTGTAGAAATATCCATCGATCGTGAATTCGACATTCCATCCAATTCTATTGTTGAAATTTTCAGTACCGATTTTATGGGTTCAAAGGCTGTAAATATGCTTCTTGGAAATTCTCCCGTTCCTGCAAAAGAAAACGATACACTTCCAGGTAAATTCGACGGAGACCTAAGTGTATTGGTAACAAAAAAATTACTTCCCATAAAAGAAAAAGGTGAAAGATTGATGGAATCTATCGATTCGGTAATGACAATCCTACGAAATACCTTTACTCCCGAAACACAGGATAATATTAAAAGGGGAGTAGCATCGCTGGAAGAAATCATAGCCACCCAAAAAGTAAGAGTTGGCGTAATTATGGAAAACCTTCAGGAGATAACCGAAAACCTTAATAAAAGCAACAGTCAAATTTCTAATACGTTAGATAATTTTTCAAACTTTTCAGATTCATTACAACAATCCAATATTTAAAAACAGCCATTAAAAATGCAAACGATGCCATATATGAAACAAATCTATTAATGCAGAAACTAAATCAAAATCAAGGATCTGTAGGAAAGCTGATTAACGAAGATTCAATGTATTATTCACTTGAAAAAACAATTAAGGACCTTGATGATTTGTTAATAGACCTAAAAACTAATCCTAAAAAATATTTGCATTTTTCTGTTTTTGGATCTTCGGGTAAAAAAAGTGAATCGAAATAATTTCTTTTTCCAGGATATATAGCTAACTACTTAAAGTTATTAACATTTCAGAAATCAAGTTTTTTCATTAAAGAAATTAACATTCATTTAACATTTAATCAACAACTTTTTAAGATATTGTTTATTAGTTGTTAATAGTAATAGACTGAAATTAAGCTACTTGATAATTTGCAAACATGTGAAAAAATAATGAACTGATTTTAAAATCAATAAACCATATTCGAAAAATACAATACGGAAAACCATTTTTTTTACGCTTTTTTTTCACAAAATTGCTTGACGAAAATTTTTGAGCAACAAAGTATATAAATCATTAACACTTAAAAAAATATTTAATAATGCATCAGTCAGTTTGGAATAATTGCTTAAAAATTATTAAAGATAATGTTCCTTCTGTGAGTTTTAAAACTTGGTTTGAACCTATTGTTCCTTTAAAACTGGAACAGAACGTGCTTACCATACAGGTTCCAAGTCCATTCTTTTACGAATACCTGGAAGAACAATATATTGATATCCTGAGAAAAACTCTGCGAAAAGAACTGGGAAATGAGGCAAAGCTTGAGTATAGTGTTGTTATGGAAAACAACGCTTATGCTACATCTAAACCTTATACGGTTAAATTTCCGGGTAAAGGAAACCCTGATTTGAAAAACAAGCCGGTTTCCATGCCAATTGACCTTGATGACCAACCTATCAAGAATCCATTTGTTATTCCGGGAATTAAAAAACTGAATATCGATCCTCAATTAAACCCCGATAATTCATTTCTTAATTTTATTGAAGGTGAATGTAATCGCCTGGCCCGTTCGGCAGGCTATGCCGTAAGCCATAACCCGGGAGGAACCGCATTTAATCCTTTATTTATTTACGGAGAATCGGGTTTGGGCAAAACTCACCTGGCGCAGGCAATTGGCATTCAGGTAAAAGAGCGGTTTTCGGATAAAGTGGTTCTTTATGTGAATGCAAATAAGTTTCAAACTCAATTTGTTGACGCTATACGAAATAACACCAAAAATGACTTCCTGCATTTTTATCAGATGATAGACGTCCTAATCATTGACGATGTTCATGAATTTGCCGGAAAAGAAAAAACACAGGATATCTTTTCCATATATTCAATCACCTTCATCAATCGGGCAAACAACTGGTACTCACTTCAGACAAACCACCTGTTGAACTTCAGGGTTTGGAACAACGGCTGCTTCCCGCTTTAAATGGGGTTATCAGCTGACCTTCAACCACCTGATTTTGAAACTCGTGTAGCTATTTTAAAAACACAAAGCCTACCTCGATGGAATTAATATTCCCTTTGAAGTTATGGAATATGTAGCTACCCACATCACCACAAATGTTCGGGAACTTGAAGGTGCCATGATCTCGCTTCTTGCACAAAGTACATTGAATAAGAAAGAGATAACACTCGATCTGGCGACTGAAATGATTGATAAACTCATTAAAAATACAAAAAGAGAGATATCAATCGATTATATTCAAAAAGTGGTTTGCAGCTATTTTAACGTTCAGGTTGAAATGTTACTGTCGAACACCCGTAAACGTGAAATTGTGCAAGCAAGACAAATTGCTATGTTTTTCTCTAAAAACCTCACTAAATCTTCCTTGGCAACAATTGGAGCACAAATTGGAGGAAAAGATCATGCAACAGTACTTCATGCCTGTAAAACAGTTAATAACCTGATAGAAACCGACAAACGATTTAAGAATCAGGTCGATGAAATTGAAAAGAAATTAAAAATTTAACAAAGTATTATAAAACAGGTTTCTTATTCAGAAACCTGTTTTTTTTTGTATTAATCTTGCATATGCCTGAAACAATTGCTGACACCTACCGCACAATCGACAGCCCTTCGAACGGATTGTTCAAGGACAGGGGTAGTAAGTTTATCTCATTTGCAATTCCGGCTACAAACGAGCAGGAAGTCAAGGAACATTTGGAAAGGATAAAAAAAGAATTTTTTGATGCCAGACATCACTGTTATGCCTACCGATTAGGACCAGATAAAAAAACATTCAGGGCCTTTGATGATGGGGAACCCGGTAATTCAGCCGGTAAACCAATACTTGGACAAATTACAGCCAAGGACCTTACAAATATTCTTGTTGTAGTAGTCAGATATTTTGGAGGTACCCTTTTAGGAGTTGGAGGATTGGTGCAGGCATATAAAAATGCAAGTGCCGATGCAATTGCTAATGCAACAGTAATTGAAAAAGAAATACAGGATTTTATCAGTATTACTTTTGATTACCCCTTGCAAAGTAAAATAAATCACATCCTGAAAGTGTTAAACATAAAAATATCCGGGTCTGTTTTTGAAAACAATTGTACCATTGAGTTTTACTGCAGAAAAGGTATAACTGAAATAGTGGTAAATAAATTGAGTGAGTTGCAGGCAATTCAAATTAATATAAATGATTCAGAAATTTAAACACATATACTATGATTAACAAAAGCCTTGTTTCTATTTCCGATTACAGCAAGGACGACTACATCAGAATTCTTGACATTGCTTCGGAGTTTGAGAAAAACCCTAGTCAGAAACTTCTGGATGGAAAAATAGTTGCCACATTATTCTTCGAACCCTCCACACGAACCCGATTAAGCTTCGAGAGTGCTGTGAACAGGTTAGGAGGCCGGGTAATTGGATTTACCGATGCCAGCTCATCAAGTGTTACAAAAGGTGAAACTTTAAAGGACACCATTAAAATGGTTACCAGCTATGTAGATCTTATTGTAATGCGACATCCACTGGAAGGTGCTGCCCGATATGCCAGTGAAATTGCA
>JAAUTT010000643.1 GCA_012031335.1 Bacteroidales bacterium
CCCTAAAAAAAAGACCTTAAGTTTTTTTGCTGCGCAATATGTAACATCCTGTAAAAATATCTTCGCCAGCTATTTTATTTATTTTGACCTTTCTGAGCAGTTTTGCCGCAAGTACAACCGGAAAACCATCAGCTACAAGAATTTCGGAAGCATCTAAAGCACTTCTGAATTCGGAATCGCCTTTAGCAACAACATACGAATAAGCATTCAGGGTGTTTATCACCTGCTTGCTTTCGGTTATGTCGATATCGTTTATCTTATTCCTATACACCTGGTAACCAAGTACATTTATTTTAGAAATCTGCATGGTAAAAATATTTACTGAATAAACAACGGAATACAAATCTATAGAAAAACTGATACTCCTTCCGAAAAACTAACCTTTAATAAGTGCAATTCCGACATTCGAAAATACTGTTTAATCAAATAGCGTTAGCTTACCTCCGGCAGTCTTAATTTTTCAGATAATTTTACGTTACTTTTTTATTGAATACCGTACAACAAGTTTTACAATAGACCAATTATTTACTTAACTTTTATAGTTTATGAAACAAATCTTTACGCTGATTAAATCTAAGTACATTACTTGTACTCTTATGATGCTTACTGGTTTTAGTCTTTGGAGTGCAAACGCCCAGGAATTTCTCGTGAAAAATGAGATTTTCACCGTAACCAAAGAAGAAAACAATGATCATGACGGCAATTCATTATGGACTTGGACCGACAAAATGAATTTCCCCGCCGATTGGACCGCGCCAACTAATTTTTATGACGGTCAGTTCATGATCCGTTACCGGATTATATCTCAAGCTGAAATTCCAGGTGCTCCCGGAACTTACAGAAAAACAAAATTACAGTTTGCTTTCTGGCAGGAACCGGGTGGGTCCGAAACAGCCGGCGACCATGTGTTAATGAATGGACCTGGTTCAATCGAAACCAGCAGCGCTGCCATTTCAAGCTGGTGGAATAAGGAGAATAAACCCAAAGTTGACTTTACCAAAGTTGATGAGTTCTGGAAATATGGAATCGTAGTTTGGGATGGTGAATCAGGATGTATGCCATCTACATGGGAAAACGGCCAGCCGACTGACTGCGCTCCTGTTCTTGGAAGCAATTACCAGGATTACTTTTTCCCCCTTCAGATAGAACTCACTGTTGTAGCTGTGGCAGAAGGTGCAACCTTCTCAGGTTGGAACAATTATCTGATTCCAGGTGCAAGACCGTTTACAACTAATTTTCAAACCGAAAAAACCAATGAACCGGTTCCTGCTACTTATGAATATAAAGTTGGCAATTCTACATTCCCTGGGGGAACTGTCGGAACAGGCACTACCATAGACCTGACTCCGGGAACAACCGTATATTTTCACAAATTAACCGACCCTGCAGGTACTTTTTATACGCTGGTTGTGCCTAGCCGGCCTTCAGCACCAACTGTTGGTTTGGATCATGCTAATGAAACAACTGATATAGCCCTTTCTTCAGTATACAAATATGCAGGAAACCCCGGAATGACAGATTATGAAATTGGAAATGGCACCAAACCTCAGGTCACTCCGGGTCAGGATGCTTACTTCCAGTTTGTTGCTACTCCGGCTTCCTTTATCTCAAGTGTACAGCACCTGGATATTCCAACCCGGCCAGCTAAACCTGACTATTCCTTCTCATATCTCACTGGTAAAACAGTAGAAGATGTTCCCAACACCATAGAATATGCCACCAATGCCTCCATGACAGGAGCTTTGATCGGAGATTTTGAACCTGTTAATGTGGTCCCGGGAACAGATATGTACTTTAGGGTACGTCCCTCGGATATAGGTTTTGCCTCCGAAAAATTTGTTCTAAACATCCCGGCGCAACCTAATGAACCGAATGTTTCCATCGATTTTGCCAATAAACGTACCTCGGTGGTTATCGCAAGCACTATGGAATATGCCGGTAATGTGAATTTTACTTCTCCTACTACAGGTGCAGGTACTTATTTACCTTTGACTCCCGGAAACGATGTATATATCCGTACAAAATCCACGGCTACTTCTTTTGCCTCGGTAGCAAAATTTCTGGATGTTCCCCCTCTTCCGGCAACACCTGCCTATGGAATTAGACTTTGCCAACATTTCGACCACTACTGTGGTGCCAGCTACGGATGAATATGCCACAGTTAGCGATATGACCGGAGCTGTATCGGGTAATGGCAATAAGGTAACACTTACTCCCGGAACCGATCTGTATTTCAGAACTAAGATTACAGGTTCGAGCTTTGCCTCGGAAATTCAGCACCTTGTTGTTCCGGCACAACCTGCAGCTCCGCTTTATGCTGTTGATTTTGCCAACGAAAAAACAAACAACCCGGTAGTTGCTACCGATGAATATTCGGTAAATGCAAATATGAGCTCTGCAATAACAGGAGATGGAACAGCTGTAACCCTTACACCGGGAACCAATCTGTATATCCGGAAGAAAGCTACTAGTAATGCTTTCCCATCGTTGACCCAGACTTTAACCGTTGATCCCCGTCCGGCAACTCCGTCGTTTGCTATCGATTATGTTACTGAAAAAACGACTACCGCAGTTTCGAACGAATTTGAATATGCAAGCCAGGTGAATATGGCAGCTGCTGTAACAGGCAACAATACTGCCTTAAATGTTACTCCGGGCGCTAATCTATATTTCAGAAAAAAAGCCAGTTCTTCGGCTTTTGCCTCTGCCGTTCAATCGCTCACAGTAGGAGCCAGACCTGAAAAACCTTCCTATGCAATAGATTTTCTGCAGGAAACCACTTCGGCGCCTGTATCTTCCGATGATGAATATGCAACAGATGCAAGTATGGCTGGTGCTGTTCAGGGTGGCAATGTAGCCCTGGCTGTAACTCCCGGAGAAACCTATTATTTCAGGAAAAAAGCAGTTCCAGGTTCATCCTTCAGTTCCGACAACTTAGTGGTTGCTGCACCAGCTCGTCCGGCTACACCCAGCTATTCCATTGATTTTGCCAATGTAACTACTGTAGAGAATGTTCCGGCCGATGTACAATACGATGTAAGCAACACCTTCAGCAATCCAGCCCAAGGAACAGGCGCCAAAGTGAGTCTCACTCCCGGAACAAACCTCCATTTCAGGGTTAAACCAACTGCATCGAGCTTTAAGTCGTTGCCATTCAGCTTAACTGTTGCTGCACGTCCAGCTGCTCCAAACTATGGTATAGACTATATCGCTGAAAAAACCAGCGCGAATGTTCCTGCAACAGTTGAGTATGGCGAATCGGCCAATTTCGCAGGTTCCACCAATGGTACCGGAACACAGATCAGTCTGACTCCTGGCAAAATTCTTTATTTCAGAGTAAAAGGTACTGCAAGTTCGTTCCCTTCAAATACATTCTCGTTAACAATTCCGGAGCGTGCTGCAGAACCTGCATTCACCATCAATTATACGAATGAAACTACTGCCCAGGCTGTCGACAACTCACACGAATATTCAACTTTAGCAGCTATGACATCGCCTTCAGTTGGCGCAGGTGCAGTGCTTGCCCTTACTCCTGGTACCGATATCTACCTGAGGAAAAAAGCCACCAGCTCTTCTTTCAGTGGCTTAACACAACACCTGGTTGTTCCGCAGAGACCTGTTATTACATCTGCCGAAGCGGATACTACAGTTTTATCGATGTTTAATCTTACCATTACCTGCCCTCCAAATTCAACAGGACTAGATGCATCCGAAGTGTCTCTTACAAATGCGCTTCTGAAAGGTTTTGCCGGTGATGGAACTTATACTGTACAGATTGCACCGACAAATAATGGCAATGTAACAGTAAACATCGGAGCTAATGTTTTAACAGGCAGCAACTTCAAAGCTAATGAGTTTAAGATTTATTTCAAGAAGAGCACAGGTTTTTAAAAATATCGCCAAATTAAAGGGTGTTACCATTATATCCGAATCCTTCGAGTGGTTTTGCTACCATTAGCACATCCAACCTCACTGGAGATGTTCTTTATGAAATATCCACCTTACAGGG
>JAAUTT010000644.1 GCA_012031335.1 Bacteroidales bacterium
GCGGAGGTCGCGGTTTTGAGCATACTGCAGGAAAGGGATCATACTGGGTTTTGACAGGGTAAACACCCATCCGGTTCGACTGCCGGCCAGTCTCTGGCTTCGTTGGCAGCGGCTTCAATCATACCCGGCGTTAAACCTGCAAGATCGGCCGAGTCTTTAATTTCAAGACGGAAGTTCTTATTGGTTTCAGCCAGCAGATTCTGTCCGAAATTTAGCGATAACATCGAAAGCTCTGTATTGATTTTACGGAGCTCATCCTTTTTATCGGCAGGCAAATTAGCGCCTCTGCGCTCAAAATCCCGGTAATAACGCTCAGTTACCCTTAACTGCTGCGAATCGAGTTCATCTCATGTCGCTTTTCGTATACAGCTTTTATTTTCTGGAAAAGTTTTTCGTTGAGATAGATATCATCTTTCTGTTTCGACATCAGCGGACTCAGTGTGCGCGCAATTGCCTGCATCTGGTCGTTAGTGTTAGCGCCGTTGAGGTTGTAAAAAACCTTGCTCACATTGGTAAGGAGCAAACCCGACCTGTCGAAAGCCAGAATGGTATTTTCGAAAGTAGGTGTTTCGCTGTTGTTAACAATAGCGTCAATATCTTTCATTTCGCGTTCCATACCTTCCAGAAAGGCCGGCATATAATGCGTGGTATCGATTTTATCAAAAGGAGGCACTTCAAAGGGAGTATTATACTCCGTAAAAATGGGTTTTCGGATTTGGGTTCATTTTTGCAGCCCGGCAGCAGCACAACAACAGCTGCAACAATGGTCAGGGTCATGTTTTCATAGACAAATGTTTTTAAGTTTAGTTTTGAAGAAAGAGCCCACAGCCGGTTAATTTTTGCATTCCTGTTTGCTGATACCCGATAAACAAAAAGGAACCTGCCTGTTACTCATTGGTTTTATGTTTATACTAAAAGTGGGTAAAATAGCAGGAAAACATTAAAAAATCAATGATATAATTATAGAATTAAAATATTCCGGGGCTAATTCTTAAACCTGAAAGGATTGGTTACTTCAAGAAAAGTAACTATTTACGTAATCCTTTGGTGTATTTATAAAATATCGGGATTGGATTCTGACTTCGTTTCGGGTTCAGGTTTTTTAATAAACTGGGTAAGCTTTTGAAAATTTTTCCGGAACAGGGTTACCAGTCCGCCAATTCTATTCTCCCGAAGTGCAATCCAGTCCTCTTTGCTTTTGAGATAAATATTTCTGAAGCTTTTGTTGCTTGCGCCCCCTGTTCGCATGCGGGTAACCACTTCGTCGATGTATACACTTTTAAATCGTGCCGTTCCAAAGAACCGTAAAATAAGGTCGTAATCTGCCGCAATTTTAAAGTCAGTCCGGTAAGAACCTTTCTCCTTAAACCATTCATTTTTAATAAAAAGTGTTGGATGAGGAGGCATCCATCCCCTGCTCAAAAGTCCTTTGTCAAATGTATTGCTCTTCCAGAATCTTAAAACTTTATTCGTTTCGTGGCGGGGAGTATACACCAGGTTGCCGTAAACGGCATCGCAGCTGTACTTTTCAAATGTTCGGGCAATATGCGCAAGGGTATCGTCCGAGCCGAACAAATCGTCGGAGTGAAGAATTCCCACCACATCGCCGGTGCAGATGGAGATACCCTTATTGAGGGCATCGTAAATGCCCCGGTCGGGTTCGGAAATCCAGCGGGATATCTGAGGGCCGAATTCTTTAATGACATCGAGGGTTCCATCTGTTGAGCCCCCATCGATAATAATGTATTCAATATGCGGATAAGACTGGTTTATAACCGATCGGATACAATCCTTCAGATGTTCGCGGTTGTTATAAACGGCAGTAATGATGGAAATCTTGACCACGCCTGGATATCTTTCTTTGAATATATTTCCTGTAAAGATGTTTATTTTCGATAAGATACCAGAGGTTATTGCTCCTCGGCGAGTTTAAAGTCGAGCTGTTTCTTCGACAGGTTAGTTCTGTAAACTTCTACTTTTAATGTATCGCCCAACTGGAATTTCTTGCGCGAACGACGTCCTACGATGCAGTAGTTTTCTTCGTCGTGCTCATAAAAATCATCGGTAAGGTCACGCACAGCAACCAGGCCTTCGCATTTGTTTTCGATAAGTTCCACAAAGATACCCCATTCTGTTACCCCGGAAATTACGCCATCGAATACCTCTCCTATTTTATCGGACATAAACTCAACCTGTTTGTATTTTATGGAAGCTCTTTCGGCATCAATGGCACGTTTTTCCATTTCGGACGAATGTTTGCAAAGCAGCTCGAACGATTCCTGATCTGGAGGCTTTCCCCCTTTGAGATAATAATCGAGCAACCTGTGCACCATCATATCGGGGTACCGGCGGATGGGGGAGGTAAAGTGTGTATAATGAGCAAACGACAAACCGTAATGCCCAATGTTGTTGGTGGAATAGCGCGCTTTTGCCATGGAGCGCAAAGCGAGGGTCTCGATAAGATTTTGCTCTGTTTTACCTTTTACATTTTCGAGCAGGCTATTCAACGATTCGGAAATTTTCTTGTTTGACGAGGTGCGGATGTTATACCCGAACTTTGTAACAAAGGCGGCAAAGGCATCCAGCTTTTCCATATTGGGAACATCGTGAATACGATATACAAAGGTCTTACCTTTTCCCACCTTTTCGGGACGAGGTTCTTTGCCAAATTCAGAGCAGAATTCGGCTACCTTTTTATTTGCCAGCAGCATAAATTCTTCTATCAGCTGATTCGATTCGCCCAGCTCTTTGAAATATACCCGTAATGGTTTACCCGTAGGGTCGATATCAAACCGGACCTCATCGCGTTCAAAAGCGATGGAGCCATTTTTAAACCGCTGATCGCGCAGTTTTTGAGCCAGGCTGTGCAGGGTAAGAATTTCGGTTTTCATGTCACCTTCGCCGGTATCGATAACCTGCTGAGCTTCCTCATAGGCAAACCTGCGCCGCGAATAAATAATGGTACGTCCGAACCATTCGTTCAGGATGCGGGCTTCGTCGTTCATCACAAATACTGCCGAAAAACAAAGCTTTTCCTCAAAAGGACGAAGCGAACATACCATATTCGAAAGTTTCTCGGGCAGCATGGGAACAACCCGGTCGACCAGGTACACCGAGGTAGCTCTGTCGCGGGCTTCTTCTTCGAGAATGGTTTTTGGCTTTACATAATAAGTAACATCGGCAATATGCACCCCTATCTCCCAGTTACCATCGGGCAATTTCTGTATGGACAAAGCATCGTCGAAGTCTTTGGCATCTTTAGGGTCGATAGTAAAAAGTGGGGAATTTTCGCGGAAATCGCGGCGGGTTTTTATACTCTTCTTCAGGAATATCAACAGGCAGTCCGGCAGCAGCATTTTCGACCTCTTCAGTAAATTTATAGGGAAGTTCAAACTCTGCGAGAATGGAATGCATCTCTGTTTCATTGCTACCCGGAAATCCAATTACCTCAATCACTTCACCTATAGGATTTTTCCCTCCGGCAGGCCATTCGGTGATACGGGCAATAGCCTTTTCACCGCTTTTGGCTCCCTTCAGGCTTCGTAGCGGAATAAAAAGATCGTAAGGCATTTGTTTCCCATCGGCTACCAGAAAAGCAAAATTTTTCGAGATTTCGATGGTACCCACAAATGTTTTCCGGGCTCTTTCAATAATTTCGATCACCTCACCTTCGGGTCGCGATTGCTTGCGGCGGGCAAAAATATGTACCTTAACCAGGTCTCCGTGCAGGGCATGATTCAGGTTTTTCATCGAAACAAAAATATCGTCGGGAAATTCTTCGGTTTTTACAAATCCATAACCACTCTGGGTTAAATCGATGGTACCGGTTACACTGGCAGTTTTGGCTGCTAACACATATTTGCCCCGGCGTACCTCATCCAGTTCGCCTTTGGAAACCATTTCCATCAATATTTCGGAAATAAACCTGCGTGATGTCTGGTCCTCGATCATTAACTGACGGCATACCTGCCGGTAATTGAAGAAGCCCCTGAGTTATTCTGAAATATAT
>JAAUTT010000645.1 GCA_012031335.1 Bacteroidales bacterium
TGGAATAAACCGAGACATAGGATTAACAATAACTGTATATACTAGTGGGTCTGATTGTTCTCTTATCCTATCGAAATCCGACCAAGCTCCTACTCCGTTAAATCCGTTATTTTTAAGTAATTCTGATTCCTTTTTAACCCAATTTTCAGGGGTCCTATATTTTTTTTCCAAAGCAATTTCCTGCTTTTCAGATGCGCCCATCCGGAAAACGGCAACACCTTTATGAATAAAAGGAAACCCCTCTGGGTCAATAATCCACCAACGAGAGTCAACGTTTTGAATTCTAAAAAAGCCTGAAGCAGGATATTTTTTCGATTTCCATCCACCATAACTACTTCTTTCAGGTTCAGTGCTGAATTTATATCCCTGTATACTGTCGAGGGTTTTGGCACAATATGTTTTCCAAATAGTATCGGATGAATTTGTACGAGCTTTAACAGAGATACAACCTTTGGAAGTTTGCCCAATCAAAGGATTTGCAACGAATTTTAATAATGAGATTAATAAAAGTATATATAGATTGAATTTCATTTTCGAATGTTTGTTTTTACATTATTAAATTTGGAATAAATGAAATGGCCACCTTATGGATAAACTTTTAAATTAGAGTAACACAATAAGAAATGCCATAAGGTAGCCCTGTTCATTTAACCATTATTAATTTCGATAATCATGGATTTGACCATTATTGATAAATTGGATTTTGAATAATCAGCCGTGTGCCTTTTAGAACGGCTCGTTCAATTTCGTTTTGAGGAATTGGCATCATCCAATGACGAGCATCGTTGTTTGGGAATGGCTGATTTATAGCAGTATTTAAAGCAATAAGCTGAGTTATTAACCTTCCGGTGCGTTTCAGGTCGAACCAGCGATCGCCTTCGAGGAAGAGTTCCAAAGCACGTTCCTTCCAAATAGCAGCCCGCATTGCAGTTTGATCAGTTACACTCCCATCATCAAGATTTGGCAAGCCTGCACGAGTACGTACCATATTTATATACTGAAAAGCATCGGTCGCCCCTTTTATTTCGTTAACAGCTTCAGCTTTAATAAGTAGAACCTCAGCATACCTTAACACCCTAGGATTAGCAGGTCCATTTTCCTGAGTGTTAATAAGCTGAGCACCGGAAATGTACTTTTTACAGTTATATCCTGTGCGTGAGGCATTGGCCATGGTGGTGGTGTAGGTCCAATCGGTACCATCACTCTTTTTTAACGGTGTGGAAAGCCCATCAGGATAAAACTTATCGCCCACAACAAATATACTGGCATTCTTACGTTTATCGCCAGGTTCGTACATATTTACAAGAATAGTTGTAGGATAACCTCGGTTGGTGCTGATACCGAAAGGTATCATAGCAGGGTCGGGCGCCAGAACGTTATTATACTGCTCACCATAACCAAATTGAATTGTGCTGGAATTTGAGGCTTGCACCTCAAAAAAGTGATTCAACACCATTTTCTGCATCTTTCTTAAACAAATCGGCATATGAATTTCCCATAGCACCGTTCTTTACAGTATTCCACAAGGAAAAACTATTACTGCCAATCACAGAATCACAAGCTGCAGAAGCTTTCGACCAAAGGTCGGCATTACCTGATGTACCTGCCATAGTCATTAATACTTTTGCTTTTAAGGCAAAAGCTGAGTACTTATTGGCCCTTCCTTTATCACTTCCTCCCCATGCTTTAGGAAGATAAGCAATGGCATTGTCGAGATCGGATAAAATCAGATTGTAGGTTTCGGCAACACTAGACCTGGGTTTTATAACTACTTCCAAATCAGAAGAAGTAATAAATTCTGACATAATCACAGCACCATACTTATCTTCTTCAGCAACATCTGGTCTTCCACCATAAATTCTTATAATATTGAAATAAGCTAAAGCTCTAAGAAAAGACACCTCCCCTTTACGCTGATTTATTTTATCAGCAGCAATGGGTACCTTATCAGCCCAATAGAGAATAGCATTTGCTCGTTGAGATAATGTTATAGTTATCAGTCCATAAGGAATTAATAAATCCATTTCCGGGGGTTTGAGAACCTCTCTGTATTGCTTCAGGATTTGCACTGTAATAGTTCAAATTTCTTCCGTCAACAAGGTCGGCTCCGGCGTCACCAAAAGCCCAGATTCTATAACCATAAAGATTACCTGTACCATTGAGCAATTGACGGTAAACACCATTTACTGCGCTTACTAGATTTGCTTCATTGGTATAAAACGATTCAAGAGTAGGATTAACATCATTGGTAGGTACCAGCCAGTCTTCGCCGCATCCTCCCAGCAGAAAGGCATTCAATAACATTATATATAACAGCTTTTTCATTGTTCAATAATTTTAAAAGTTAAAAGTCAGATGAAAATCCATTGATTCTGAAATTGAAAATCTCTTCAGACCTGGACATCTCATAAGCTTATTGTATTATTATATTATTTAGAAACTAATATTCAATCCGCATTGCCACATTTTTGAGCTGGGATAAGTTGCATTATCAACACCAATAGAAGTGGTTCCGCTTGACGAATCATTTGTATCGCCCAAATCAGGATCATACCAGGAATAATCCGTAAAAGTGAAGAAATTTGTAAGCGTAGCAAAAACCCGCAAATTACTGATTTGAAACTTACTGATCACATTCTTTGGAAGATTGTAACCCAGCGTAATCGTCTTTATTCTGAAATAAGAACCATCTTCAATGTATAAATCGCTCCCCTGGCTGTTAAACCCGGTTTGATCAGTCCATGTAATTCTGGGTGTTTTTCCATCGCCGGGATGTTCGGCATCAATCCAGCGGTTACGGTATGCTGAAGCAAGCTGGTTTGCAGGTTCTGAAACTCCAAAATCAAGGCGAGAGAAGTTCAGCAGATTTCGGTTGTATATTTTGTTTCCGTAAACTCCACTTGCCAGAATTGAAAGATCGAAACCCTTATAGCTGAAGCGGGTATTCAAACCGTAAACAAATTTTGGATGAGGAGAGCCAATGTCGACAACGTCGCTGGCATCCACTTTTCCATCGGGAACACCATAAACAATTTTCCGTCGTTTCCGGTACCATTAATGTCCTGATATTTTCTGTCGCCAGGTTTGGTTAAAGCACTCTGATAAACTGCCGAAGCTGAATTGTTGAGACCTAGCTCAGCGGCTCTTGTTTTGGCTGCTGCGTTCAAATCATCAATCTCTTGCTGAGATTGGAAAATTCCAGCGAATTTGTATCCATAGAAAACTCCCCATTCCTGACCAGGGTATGAGCGACCATTGTTGGTGCCGATATAACCGCCTTGTCCGAAATTTTTATCAAAGTATCCAATATCAACCACCTGATTCTTGTTGGTTGAAATGTTAGCACCCACATCAATCTTAAGTTCCGAACTCTTGAGGATATCGCGAACATCAACCTGGAATTCCAGACCTTTGTTTTCCATGGTTCCGAGATTGACAGTAGGTCCGCTAAATCCAACATAACCTGGTAATGGAAGATTTCCAAGCAACAGATCTTTGGTTTTCTTGTTATACCAATCGAATGTGATGTTCACCTGATTACCGAAAAGTCCCATGTCAAACCCTGCATTGGTTTCGACAGTAGTTTCCCACTTTACATCGGCATTTGGCAAACGGCTTGATGGAGTTGCTGTTTGTAAAAGAGTTGTATTATTTTGGAAGTCAATAGTATTACCCCACTGTGCAAGGGAAACATTCGAAAAAGGCTGAATATTCTGCGCACCGGTTTCGCCCCAGCTTCCTCTCAGTTTAAGCGCGGAAATAAATTCCAATTTCTTCATAAACTCCTCATTGCTTACCGGATTGGGTGCGACTGCATTGTAAACACCAGACATCTCCTTCGACCGTACCGCTTTCAATATCAACCTTGCCAGGTCTTGTATGTGGATCCAACTCATATACTGTTCACCATCACCCAGCGCAGCTCCCAGTCCCAAGCCGGAGAGCGGTCGCAGTCGCGCCAGCAAGCCACCTTTGTCGCTGAGTACCAAACCCCAGCCTCAATT
>JAAUTT010000646.1 GCA_012031335.1 Bacteroidales bacterium
TTTCCTCACGTGGTGTGATGAAAACGCCACCCATATCAACACTCGCCGGACTCAGCAATATTTGTTTGTCTCCTGCTTCAAAATATTGCATAGGACGGTGAAGTATTCTGGGAAAGAAGTGTATTATCCATTCATCAGCTTCAAGATAGGCAAGGATATTCACCATGGGTTCCTTTTCCCGGGGCTGAATTTCTTGAAAATTCTTGTAAAAACTTTCAAACAGGGTACTTAAGATATGTTTGTCTTTGCCTTTCAATGTTAGGATTCCTCTTTGATAGCCCTTCCAACAAAATATTTTCGCATCCTTCATCTCCCCAATTTGTTTCAAAAATGCAGGATTGTGAAAATCCTTTTCAATGGGTAAAAATCCTTTGGAGCCAGCCTGGAAATGGAAGTGATCGGGAGCGGAAGCACCACATTTGGGACCATTGTAAAATACAACAAATTCGGGCAAAGCTCTTGCAAGATCAAGCATATCAGTAAAATGGCCTTCAATAAGTTGATCGGAATGCAGTTCTATTGGAATTGTCAAATGTTTTGGAAAAATTGGGAAAGGGTTGATAAGAACAACATATTTATGGTTGAACGGAATTCCGGATTGTTGCTTGGGACGATTCTGCCCGCACAAAAACAAGGTCTTGCCTCGATAGACCTTGTATCCACCTTGGCAGCCGACGAAATGATACGCTTGGGGTTAAACTGAACCAGTATCTCAAATCCATCAAAATGCAAACTTTTTGTTTTTACACTTTTCAGGTCCTGATAGTTTGTTGCGGGCATTTCCCATACAGCAAGCTGAGATTGGATAAACTGATCGATATTTTGTATTGTTTCCATAAATTATTGAAACGACCTTTTTCGCTTTTTATAGCCAAGGCTTTTTTTAACAACGATAATTACTATTCTGAATGAGCTAATGAATATGTTTATTATACCTCCTGCCCCTCTTTTACATATTGTTGCCGGGCCCAGAATTCAAGAGTACGGATCCTGTCTTTATATAAATTATGGCCGTTCAGTTTCTGTATATCAAGGGAGGCATCAGAGTTTTCTTCCCACCGGCGGCATAGATACAAAGGTTCGTAAATACGGCCAATCTGGTAATATCGGCTGATGTTCAGTCCCAGAGCATAATCTTCACCATAGCTTACATTGGGAACTTTCACCTTGCGAATAACAGGAGTATAAAAGGCGCGGGGGGCACCCAAACCATTAATTCTTAAGGCATTGTTACGACCGTTATCAGGAGTCCACTCCTTGTGGTCGATCAACCCCGGAGGTATTTCCTCCAGCTTAAAATTCACCATTCGATACGAACCCACAAGCATGGCGCAGTTCTGCTCGTAAAATGCTGTTACAACACGTGAAATCACATTTTCGTCGATATACAGATCGTCGCTGTCGAGCTGGATAGCAAACTTGCCGCATTTCGGATGCATAATACCCTCGTTCCAGCAGCCGCCAATACCGAGATCTTTGCGTTCAGGGATGATCAACTCTACCCTGGGATCTTTTGCAGCAAACGATTTAATTAAATCGGTAGTTCCGTCGGTAGAGAAATTATCGATGATTAACAGGTTGAATTTGAAATCCGTTTTCTGACTCAATACCGATTGTATGGCATCTCCAAGGGTTTTTACACGGTTACGAACAGGTATAATCACCGAGGCTTCGAATTCGAAATTACCAGCGTTAAATTTAATTTTGCGAAAACGGGGAGTTAACCAGGCACCAACTTCTTTTAAGTGTGCCGTACATGCTTGTTCCATTTCAATTTGAACCTGACGGTTCTTTGGATCAACATAATCGAACTGTTTTTCGCCCGACTTACGGGTATCGGTTTCTATCACAGTATAGAGCATTTCAGGAATGCGTACAAGTTTTGCTTCTGCGAAACTTTCAGCCGTAAATCGTATAAAGCAGCAAATTTATAAGGAACAGCCATACGCGAAACGGCATCTTTCAATGCTTCGGCTCTGTAAAATAATAAGGATCCGAAATCAAAATCGTCGCGTAAACTGCCTTCCTGATAGTCAATTACAGGATGAGACTGGCGAACACCATCTTTCATTTCAAAATAATCGGAATACACCAGACCTGCATTGCTGTCGGTGCAAAGCTGCATCAGCCGGTCGAGTGCATGTTGTCCAAGATCGAAAGGGAGTTGCTTGTTGTAAATAAGTACAAATTCACCTTCGGTATAAAGAGCGATCTCTTTCAGGGTCTCTGTTGAAGCAAAGTTTTCGGAGATAATCCAGCCATTCAGTCCGGCAACATCCATTTTCTCTTTTCCAACGGCAATCACATTTTTTACTGCTCCCGAGGCCTTCAGCTCGTCTATATTGTGACGGAGGTCTTCAGCATTTGCCGCCGAAATAAAACATGTTATCATAACTCTTTTTTTAGCTCGTTAATATCAATTATTTTTAAGGAAGTTCAATATCTGCAACATAAAATCTTTTCGTTCCTGTGCTGTTTTTATTGTTTCGAACGGGAAACCACAAACAATGCTCCGATACTTGCCTTTAAAACCTACACCAGCACTGCTGTTATTTTCGCTGTACCGGAAAAGGGTTTTGGCATTGCTTCCTTCCGGATCTATCGCATCCGGAGCTTCGACAGTATAAATAGATGGATCATAAGAAGTGTTAAAAAGAAAATTGTCCGGATAATATTGGAGCGGCATCGTCAGTGGCATAAAATTCACCTCTTTTAACAGCGTGGTTCGTTCTCCATTGAAAGTGCAATACCTCCGCAGCGAATTTTATGGCTGTGGAATCTCCGGTATTCAGCAAATCGGTTCCGGTATAAGCTCCTGAAAGGAAGATACCTTTTCCGTTTTCGGTTAATCTCCTTTACCTTGTTCAGGAAAGCAGGACTGTATATTTGAAAGTCTTTTACAGCTTTGTTTTTAAAGGAAGGAATTGATTTTTCTTCCCCAAGCAGCATATCAACAATTTCAAACGGAGAAGTATTAAATGATTTTTCAGTGAAGACTTCATCACTTACAGAAACAAAGGAATATCCGTTTGCCATGATCGCTTCTCCATGTGTAAATGTAAAATCGAAGGTATTTCCGGGAATTATTTTCCCTTCCATATCGCCATAACTTGCACCCCAACCCGGACTGTCATCATCTTTCCATTCCGATTTGCGGTCGAAATCATATTGATTTCCGGTGTGGCCGATTTCTGATTGATAAGGTACACCCTGATCCTCCCACCAGGCAATACCAGCCATATTCCCATTATCGAAAAAGGCAGGTCCGCTCACCCTATCGAAGCCATTTACAACCAAAACCACGGGTGCAGTTTCGCTCTTTATGCCTACCGATAATATTTCGGATGGAAAGCTTTCGCCGCCTTCGTTTAGTGCAGTTACCTTATAACTGTATATCTGATCATAATTATCCAGGGTAATCTGCAGGAAGGTATCGGTCACCACGACTCCATTATTAAATCCTCCATTTCCAACTCGCGTGTAAACCATATATTTTTCGGGTTTAGCCGTTACTTCCAGGGAGTCAATAACAGGTTTCCAACTCAGGCGAATGGTTTTATTAACCTGAGTTGAGATGGCCAAATGATCTACTGGTAATGGCTGGACAACATACGATCTGTTCTGCTGGTACGCCAGATATTTCAACATACCTTTATATATAGCTCTGCTTGCTGTAAACCGGAAACGAGGATCGAGACTGAGTTTCATATCGGCAGCATTCTGGTGCGAAAGCAACTCCAAAAGTACGCCCGGAACAATCTGCCGATAAGCTTCCGAATATCCCCGATCCCACATCGCACGACGTGTCCAGTCGGGTTTTACCAGAGAACGGATATCGTCGACAATTTGTGTATGTACCATATCAGCTAAATCACGGTTGGTCATTTTGGATTGACCATTGGGGTATATCCCGTTATTTTTCGGTGCTGTAAATGGTCAGAGTGCCAATCACTGAGTCGTTAGGAGTTGTTCCCGCATCCGTATGAAGGGCAAAGGA
>JAAUTT010000647.1 GCA_012031335.1 Bacteroidales bacterium
TATTTCCGTAATTTTTGCTGAGTCGGCTTCAACCAGATCGTTTCTGAAATTACGATCAGTCCCGGATCTCTGAAACCACTGAAGTAAAACAACTACAAGCAACAATGCTCCGAAAATAATAACCAGCGTTTTGATATTCATTTTACCAAACATAGCCTTCCTCCATTCTTTTTAATCTGATTTTACGGTTCCGGTTCATCCTCCATATACCATAGCCAATTATCAAAAGAATTGGTAATGAAAAGTTAAGAAGTTTTATCAATAAACGTGACGTGTCGCTTACCTGATCAAGTGGCCGTGTTGTTATTCCTTTTGTGCGAAGTTGTATTAAACCAGTATCGTCACTCAACCAGTCGATAGCATTTACAAAGAAATTTGCATTATCAGGATTAATCTGCTGAGCGTTCTCACCTTCCCCATTCACAGCAAAATCGCCATCACCCACCACTATCATTTTTCCTTCCAGGGTACCTCCGAATTTGCCTGTAAATGCAGCTGCAACAACTAAATCTTTAGATGGAAAATCGCTTTCGCTCCATTCTTTATTCAGGTCGAAATAAACAGGAGCGGTTTGAACGGCCGATTTTTCAGAAGTCATCACTAACGGGAAATACTTTTTTGAAGCATCTCCCTTGTAACCCACCGTACTGGCAAAACTCATAATGATAGCCTCGAGCCCTTCGGTAACTGGATGTTCTGCGAATGTTTTAAGAACTGGAAAATAAGGAAACTGAATTTGTCGGGTAAGCATAAAACCCATTTGTTGTTCCTGAACCCCTACTACACCGCACAAAGCATCGGTAACAAAATTTTCTTCGACAACAATCCCTTTATTTTGAAGCCATTTTTCGAAACCGGTATTTACAGGTACTCCCATTGCCTGAGACATTTGACCTTCCACTCGGTTCAATGCCACAAACAGATTACCTCCCTCGCTTAAAAACCGGTCGAGTTGTTGCAGATAAGCTGGATTTACCGAATCTTTAGGAGCAACAATGGCAAGAGTTTTATATTGATTTAAAAAATACGATGTATCATTCAGAAAAACAGGATCGACCTGGTACATCACTCCCAGCTCACTGTATACCTGTTGAAATGCTCCAACAGAAGGTTGTCCCTGTCCCTGCAGAAAACCCACCAGCGGCTTATCTATAACAGATATTTTTTTTAAGGCCGTTGAAAGAGCATATTCCATGGTGGCTCCCGGTTGAATCATCGGAATAACTTCTGTATTCTCTCCCATTTTTACTACAGCCCCGATGTATGCTCTTTGCTGTTTTACCTGATCTTTATCCCTCGAATCGAGTAAAACAGGACGTATGCCTTCTTTCTGAGCTTTTTGCTCTATCTCTTCTTTTCCGGTAGGATCAATAAATTCAAATATTATCTTCTTTTTTGAAAGGTTTGAGTATTCCACCAGTAAATCTTTGAAATCCCGCCTGGCCTTCATTAATTCAGGTGGCAAATCGCCCGAAAAATAAGCCGTAATGGTGACGGGTTCTTTAATAGATTTTAAAATATTTTTTGTTGAACTGCTTAATGTATATGCCTTATCGGCAGTAAAGTCGAGTCTTAAAAAAAACTTGTCGGCAACAATGTTTACCAAAATAAGTATCCCGGCGATCAGGGCTAATTTATAAACGATACTGTTTTTATTCCTCATTACAATAAAAATTGAATCAGTTAATTAATCGGATAAATGCCGTTTAGCCATATTGGCTTCAGTGGCGAGCAATCCAAGAATTACAAGAGAGAAAAAATAAATCAGGTCTTTTGTATCGATCACTCCCCTGGCAATGGACTCGAAATGTCCCGAAATACTAAGGAAATTAAATACTTCTCCTGTAACTCCCTTTAACCCTGAAGCTATAATACCAAATATGACATGGAAAAAAATTCCTATAAACAAAGCCACCAGAAAAGCTACAATCTGATTATTTGAAATTGAACTGGCAAACAGTCCGATACTAAGATAGGCACAGCTCATGAGTAAAAGTCCTATATACCCGCACCACACGGCGCCATGATCGATTTTTCCAAGAGAAGCAATAGAAAAATAATAGGGTAGTGTTAAGGCAAGGGTAACAGCAATTAAAAGCAATCCTGATAAAAATTTACCCCAAATTACCTGCCAGTCGGTTAAAGGCTTTGTCAAAAGCAATTCAATCGTTCCGGATTTCCGTTCTTCAGCTAACATACGCATGGTGATTGCCGGAATGAAAATGAATAAAGTCCAGTATGCCACTCCAAAAAAAAGTTTGCATATTCGCCTGCCCGGTAAAAAACACATCCCTACCCATTAACCAGGTGAATAAGCCTGTAAATCCTAGAAATAATACTATTATCAGGTAAGCAATAAGAGAATCAAAAAACACATTAAATTCCCTTTTAGCAATTATCCAAATCTTATTCATAAACTTTACGTAATTAATTCAATGTTAATTCCCTGAATATATCTTCAAGTTTTGTTTCCACCGGGGTTAATTCGGTAAGTATCCAACCATTATCTCTGCACATAGTAAAAATTACTCTTGTTGAAGTTACTCCTGGTTTACTGTGCACTTCGAATTTATTTTCGGTACCCTCGGTTATATCAACTTGTTCAACTGTTGGCAGATTCTTTAATGCATGATAAATATTTTCCTGAGAACCATCTTCTACGGTTACTTTTAACATTTCCCTTCCGGCAGCTTTTTTTCTCAGTTGTTCGGGAGTTCCATCGGCAACAATTTTACCTTTGTTAATTATCATAATCCGGTCGCAAGTGGCTTCAACCTCGGCAAGTATATGCGAGCTTAGTATAACGGTTTTTTTCTTTCCTATTTTCTTTATAAGTTCCCGTATTTCAACAATCTGATTGGGATCGAGTCCTGTTGTAGGTTCATCAAGAATCAATACCTGAGGATCATGAATCAGTGCCTGAGCTAATCCCACCCTTTGACGGTATCCTTTGGAAAGTTCGTTAATCTTTTTGTGCTTTTCTACTTCCAGCCCGCAAATCTGCACCATCTGACGAATTCTTTCCCGTACTTTCTCTTTGGCTACTCCCTGTATTTCGGCACAAAATTGCAGATAGTCCAATATAGGCATCTCCTCATATAAAGGATTTGTTTCGGGAAGATAGCCTATATACTTTTGACCTCTTCGGGTTGGTCGGTTGTGGAATATTCACCTACGCTAATAGTTCCCGAGGATGGAGATAAATATGAAGTAATTGCCTTCATGGTAGTAGTTTTTCCGGCACCGTTAGGTCCCAGAAAGCCAAGTATCTCTCCTGTTTTAACTTCAAAAGAAATATCGTCTACTGCTTTTTGAGAGCCATATTTTTGGTAAAATGCTTTACAATAATATCCATATGGTACAATTGGAAATTTAGGAGATCAAAAATAATAAGCATTTAACTTTATGAAAGTTAAGAAATGTTAAATCTATCTTTGTCATTTTGACGCTTTCTTCAAAATATTTATGTCATGTTGGCGGAAATTAGTTCTGGCATATTACTTGAAATTTGGATAACATGATGTATAACTAAATTTTTGGAGGAAAAATTATGATACCAATGATTAGAAACAATTGGCCAAGCCTGGTAGACGAATTTTTCGGAAAAGATTTACTTGGGCAATCTTATTTGACGGATTTTACTGGTGTTAACATGCCCGCCGTTAATATTGTTGAAGAAAAAGATGATTTCAGAATTGAAGTTGCAGCACCGGGTCTGGAAAAGAAAGATTTCAAAATAGACCTGAATAATAATGTGCTGACAATTTCGTCGGAAAAGAATGATGAGAATGAAGAAAAGAATGAACGCTTTATGAGAAGAGAATTTAGCTATTCCTCTTTCAGGCGTTCGTTCACACTTCCTGAATCGGCTCAGATCGATAAAAATTGCAGCCAATCATAAAAACGGTGTTCTTCAGATTACCATACCAAAAAAAAGAAGAAGCCAGGGTGAAACCGCCAAGGCAAATTGCAATTGAATAAATGGTTATGAAAAGC
>JAAUTT010000648.1 GCA_012031335.1 Bacteroidales bacterium
TGCATTTACATTGCTTACCAAAGTTTCAAAAAACCGAACAAAAGTGGTAATGATAAAGGAGATAAAAAATTATCTTCTACAAACTTAGCAGTCATTACTTCTTTTCACTTTTTCTGGTTTAGTTTCCAAATCTTCTTGAAGTTTATTGAATTCTTTGTTTTCTGATTTACTATCAACCCTATTTACCCAATTTTCACCAAATATCTTAAAAGCTAGACAAAGCAAGTTTTTTATCAAAGCCTGTTTTACTAGCTCGGCCCATTAATTTCGAGGCGGCAGATTGAATCTTGAGAATTACTTTATTATTGGTTTGCTGTTTTGCTAATTCAATGTTGTTCTCTTTTGTTTTTCCGGTTTTCTTGTTTTCTATTTTCAATAATGAAAGCTGAAGAGACTTTTTTAACCACTAAATTCGGAGGCAAATTTCTGGAATATAAATCTCAGGTTAATGCACTTATTCCTGATTTTATGAAAATGGATATCGCTTTCAAGGGACAGGTATTTGACTTCAAAAGGGTAATCCGAAAAGAATATAATTCCTGGTTTATTTATTGCTCAGGAATATTGTTAATACTGTATTTTAACAAAAGCATAACCGGAAATAATTTGTTTTTTTGGTTCATATTAATTTTTATCCTCTACATCGGCATTAAATTTTTAAAATCTAGGAAAATGCTTATATAAAAACCGCAATTTAGATTGATTCTAAGTTTCGGTTGCTTGAGCAATTTAAATAGTTGAATAATAGATATATAAAATTATTGTTTCTAAGTGTTTTAGGTCAATTAACCCATAAATTAACCCGGAACTAACCCCGCTGTAAGCTTCAGATAAGAAGACGATAATATCACCATATTAGCTTTGATGCGTATTTCAAAAACTAATATGGGAAAAATAAAGAACTACCTTCAGGGAATACGATCTGGGAAACGTGCCTTTTTATGGTTTACACTTTTGGGAATTGCCGGAACCATTTTTCTTTCATCTCTTGGCAACAGGGTTATAAATTATACATCTACCGATAGTTATTGCATGTCGTGTCATGTTCATCCTCATGCTGAAAATAGCTGGAAACTTGGAGCACATCATAATAACCGCACCGGAGTAATAGTTCATTGTACCGATTGCCATCTTCCGCCCAAAGGTCATGGCTACCTATATGCCAAAGCTAAACATGGAATGACTGATCTATACGGATATCTGTTTAAGGATACTTCCGAGTATCATTGGGAATCCAAACGAACAGTAGAAAAGGCTGATAAATTTGTTTATCAGGAGTCGTGTATTAAATGTCACCAGAATCTTTTTCCAGCAACCCTGTCAAAAGATGGCGATAACGCTCATTTGTATTTCCTTACCAATAATGATCAAAATTTACGCTGTATTAATTGTCATTTGCATGTTGGTCATTTCGATAGAAATGCCAAACACGAGCATAATCTAAATTTTGGGGCTGTTGAAGAGAATAAGGAATTATATGCCGAAGCTACAAAGATTGATAGTTTTAAAAATTTCACCGAAAAAGTCCCGGGAACAAGCATTGCCTTCGATATGGTTGCAGTTCCGGGTGGGACTTTTAAAATGGGTAGTCCAAAGGATGAACCGCTCAGGGATGATGATGAAGGCCCGGTTCGTGCTGTTAAGGTTTCTTCTTTCTGGATGGGCAAGGTTGAAGTAAGCTGGGACGAATACCTTACCTTTTTCAAAGCTACATCTTCGCAGGGAAGAACAGAAGGTCAGACAATAAAACCCAAAAATGTGGACGCCATTAGCGGACCAACTCCACCATGGGGAGCACCCGATCAGGGATGGGGTAAAGGGTCACGTCCCGCCATTACCATGAGCTGGCATGCAGCCAGTGTTTATTGCGAGTGGCTTTCCAAAGTTACAGGGAAAAAGTACCGCCTGCCAACTGAAGCTGAATGGGAGTATGCTGCAAGAGGTGGTACTTCAAAGCCATATTTTTTCGAGGGTGATCCAAAGAAATTTACCTCCGGAGGCCTTTTGAAAAAGATTTTCGGAACCGATACTTCCAATATTGCTTCAAAAGTTATTTATAAGGAAAATAGTTTTTCGAGGACTCAGGAACCCGAAGTTGTAGGAGAAAACCCATTTGGGTTAAAAAATATGCTTGGTAATGTGTCGGAGTTCTGTTCCGATTATTATGCTCCAACAGCCTATCAGGGAGATAAGGGTAAACTCATTGTTGATCCCAAAGGCCCAAGGAAGGGATCTGAGCACGTTATACGAGGAGGCTCCTATAAAAGCGATGCAAAAGATACCCGCTGTGCCGCCCGCGATTATACCCGTACCAAAGAATGGCTTATGACCGACCCACAAATGCCAAAAAGCATCTGGTGGTATTCCGACTGTATCGATGTTGGATTCCGCGTAGTATGCGAAACAGAACCTGATTTATTAAAAAAATAATATAGCTCTATGAACAGTAATGCAAAAAATATCGACCGCCGAAAATTTTTAGAATCTACAGCTTTGGCTGGGTTTGCAGGTCTGGCTGCGGGTGCACTTCTTACTTCGTGTGGTAAAACTCCCGATGCCAAAGCACTGGGCCTTCCTCCGGTTTTGAAAGGAGCTCCAAAAGGAAAAAAACTGAGAGCTGGTTTAATTGGAGCAGGAAACAGAGGTACTGGTGCTGCTCTGAATTTTATTGGTTGCGGACCCGATCTTGAACTTGTTGCTATTGCCGATGTTTTTCAGGATAAGGTAGATAACTGCCGCGAACGATTTGCAAAGTACAAGATGAACATCCCTGCCGAAAATTGCTTTGTGGGCTTTGATGCCTACAAGCAACTCATAGCCTTGGATGAAGTTGATGTTGTATTGCTGGCTACACCACCGCAATTCCGTCCTGAACACTTTCTGGAAGCTATACAGAATAAAAAACATGTGTTTATGGAAAAACCCGTAGCAGTCGATCCTGTTGGCATTCGGTCGGTGCTGGCAACGGCCAAAAAAGCAGAATCGCTCGGATTAAACGTGGTTACCGGAACTCAACGCCGCCATCAGGAAGATTATATTGAAACATACAAACAGGTTGCCGCTGGAGAAATTGGTCAGATTGTTTCGGCAAAGGCATTCTGGAACCAGGAACATGTTTGGTTCCGGACCCGTGAGGAAGGATGGTCGGATATGGAATATATGATCCGTAACTGGAATAATTACTGCTGGTTATGCGGAGATCATATTCTGGATACTCATGTGCATAATATTGATGTTATTAACTGGTTTATAGGAAAATATCCCAAGAGTGCAATTGGATACGGCGGGAGGGTACGCAGGGTTACCGGCGATCAGTACGACTTTTTCAGTATCGATTTCGATTATGGAAATGGTGTGAGTTCGCATAGTATGTGCCGTCAGATTGATAGTTGTGCCAATGGTACCGGCGAAATTATCATGGGTACCAAAGGTTATACCAATTGTCGTAACACAATATGGAACCTCGATGGGTCTGTAAAATGGCAGTTCGAATATCCGAAAGACCAGAACGGAAACTCTATGAGTCAAATCAAAATACCTCCCTATGTGCAGGAGCATATGCATCTGGTACATGCTATCCGTAAAAATGAATATGTTAATGAAGCTGAACAAACGGCTCTTTCGACCCTTACTGCTATTATGGGGCGGACAGCAGCTTATACCGGTAAAATGGTTACCTGGGACGAAATATTCAAATCGAATATGGATCTCGGGCCAGCCAAAATTGAATTCGGACCGGTGGATATGCAATTTGATGTGCCAATGCCAGGAACTCCAATCAGTAATGTTTAAAATAATTCACAACTACTAAAATTTCGCCTATGTCAAACAAATCATCCAGAAGGGAATTTCTCAGGAAGTCGGCTTCAACAGCTGTTGGAGCATTGATTTTACCTCAGATAATTCCGGCATCTGCATTAGGATTGAATGGTAAAACACCGCCCAGTGATCGTATTGTTATAGGAGGGATCGGTGTCGGATCTCAGGGTAAA
>JAAUTT010000649.1 GCA_012031335.1 Bacteroidales bacterium
ATAATATATTTTAAAGGTTATTGTTACCAGCCTATCTCCACACAATCGTTCAATTATTTACAGGCCTAAAAAAATGGAGAGTACAAAAGTATAATCTTAGCTCGATTATTACGAAGCTTTCCCAATAAAAATTAACAATAAAGACATATTTCATAAAAGAAGTTAAATTAAGGATGTCTTTTTTACTATTTGAACTCACTTTTTATCAAGAATTTTTTCAATCTCGTCCATTATTTGATTCATGGATGCTATTGCTTTTCAAATGGTTCACCGGTGGTCATATCCACTCCGGCTCCTTTTAATAATTCGATCGGGTAATCCGATCCACCTGATGAAAGAAATTTCATATATTTTTCGGTAGCGCCATTTTCTTTATTCAGAACTTTTTCTGCCAGCGCCGCAGATGCAGTGAAAGAAGTTGCATACTGGTATACATAAAAGTTATAATAGAAATGCGGAACGGACGACCATTCGAGTGTGTAAAGGTCCTTGATAACACAAATTCCCTGCTCATGTCCATAATACTTTTTCAGTATGTCTCCATAAATTCTGGTGAAATCGTCGCTCGTAAGAGGTTTACCTTCTTCAGCCCTTTCGTGAATTGCCAGTTCGAACTCAGCAAATTGTGTCTGGCGGAAGAGAGTACCCTTAAATCCATCAAGACGGCTCATCAGAAGAGAAAGTTTGGCCTGATCGTCCTTCATTTTGCCCACCATGTACTTATTCAGCAAAACTTCATTGAATGTCGAAGCTACTTCTGCCACAAATATGGAATAACGGGCGGTAGGGTAGGGTTGTGTTTTATTGGAAAAGTAACTGTGCATTGTATGTCCCAGTTCGTGGGTATAGGTGCTTACATCGTTGTACTGTTTGTTGTAATTCAACAGAATGTATGGATGCACATCGTAAACTGATCCGTTGGAATAAGCTCCCGAACGCTTTCCGTTTGTAGGCATAACATCTATCCACCTTTCCTGATAAGCCCTGTTGAGCACATCCTGGTATTCTTTTCCAAGAGGACTCATCGATTCCACCACATACTTATGAGCTTCTTCGTACGTATATTCCTGTTCCAGGTCGTTTGTCACCGGAGCATAAAGATCGGAATACTTTAAGGTATCGAGGTTCATCATTCTTTTACGTAATGCCAGATACCGATGAAAAGTTGGTAAGTTCTTATTCACATTTTCAATTAAGGCCTTATAAACCTGTACTGGAATATTGAAATTATCGAGTGCGCTTTCGAGCGAAGATCCGTAATTACGTGTGCGGGCGTTGAATACATCGGCGCTGATCTTCGAAAACAACTGTTCGGCAAGGGTACGTTGAAACTTCGACATGGCAGTCCAGTATGTTTGGAATACCAGTTCGCGGTCGGCCCGGTTTGGAACAGCCCTGTATCGGGCAAAACCAGCCTGGTTGAGCGTTGCTTTGGAGCCGTCCGAAAGGGTAACTTCGGGATATGGCAGCTCACTGTTGGTGAAGATGCTGTAAATGGAATACGGACTACCTGTAAGTGCCGATGTTTGTGCCAGAATCTTTTCTTCTTTTTCGGACAGGGTGTGCTCCTTGGAACGAAATAAATCGAGGAGATACATTTGATATTTCTGCAAGCCTGCTTCGGTGGCAATAAATTTTTCGATTTTTTCTTTCTCCATTGCCAATATCTCAGGTTCGGCAAAGGCAGATTTTGCGCCAATTATAGGACTTAATTGTCTTAATTCCTGCATCATGGCCAAATATTGGCTGTTTCGTACATCCTGATCCGATTTCATGGAGGCATAAGAATAAACACGGGTAAATTCTTTTCCAAATTCGGACGAAAACTCAAGATATGCAAGCAGAGAGCCGGGAGAACCGGATAGGGTACCCTTAAAACTTTCAATTTTATCGATATTGGACTTTACCTTTTCTTTGGCCAGTTGCCAGGCTTCATCCGACAGGTAAATGTCTTCAAGTTTCCATGTGTATTTTGTGTCAACCAGATTTCTTTCGGCTGGTTGTCCGCTCAGTGACTCATGATTCATCATAGAAATTACTGTTAACATAAAAAATAAACGTCTAATGCGCATATAAAGTTAAGTATAGTAGTTAATTATCGTTTTCAAAATCCTCAAGGAGTTCGTACGACAGAGTTCCTTCGCAAATCTGTCGTACACTTCCGGTCATCCGTATGTTCCAGTCGTCCTGAATAGCAATGGTTAATTCTCCTCCTAACATTTTAATCGTGACTTTGTTGTCGATTAAACCCCTTTTATAGAGCACAGATGATACAGCACATGAGGAACTTCCCGAAGCTAGTGTAAACCCGGCACCTCTTTCCCAGATAAGGATTTCAACTTCATTTCGGTTGTTAATTTTAGCAAACTGAACATTGATTCTGTTTGGAAACATACTGTGATTCTCGATAATACTGCCAATAGATTTTAATTCATTAATATCGAGACTATCGGTGATTATTGTGCAATGAGGATTGCCTACAGATACGCAGTTAATTTCATATTCGCGCCCTCCGAAGCCCATTTTTTCGGCAATTATTTCTTCTGAAGGAAAAATAGCAGGGATTTCTTTTGTTTTGAAAGTGGGGATGCCCATATCTACCGTAACAGTATTGGCTTTGTTGCGGCCATCAGTTTTTTCGATATTGGCTTTTACCAATCCTCCCTTGGTTTCAACGGTAAAATGCTTTTGAGTGGTATAGCCATAATCGTACAAAAATTTACAGAAAATTCTCAAACCATTTCCACTCTTTTCAGCTTCCGATCCATCGGGATTAAAGACTCTGAATCCAAAATCAGCCTTGGAAGATGCTACTTTTAACAATATACCATCCGAACCGATGCCAAAGTTTATATTACACAGTCTTTGAATAACCGTTTTACTAAGATCGAACTGAATGCTCTCCTCGTCGAAAATGATGTACTCATTTCCTAATCCGTGTCCTTTTACAAAGAAGTTTTCCATACTGCCTCAAATTCATAAGATTCAAAAATATGGAAAATATTGGCGCATTAAAAATGAAAACAAAAACAGACCGGAGAGATTTGAAATGCCGGTCTGTTTTTGTTTAACAGAAATCTAAATTCCTAACTCAATACTTAAACCAATCTTAAACCAGCGTCCTGGCTGAACTATGTTACCAAAGTCGTAATATTCCCTTGCGAATATATTACTTACTTCTGCAAAAACATTCAATATGCCTGGTTTCCAGTTAATTCTTCCATCCAGCAGCCAAAAGGGCTTATAAGGCGTTTTCGGTGGTTGTTTTGGTTGCCGGATCGTATTTGCCATAGTTTCCGTTTCTATCCTGCCAGTTGAGGTACCAATTGGCCGAAATATTTTTATAGATAACATGGTTAAGATTAACTGAGAATTTATGTTTCAGATTATCCAGTTACATAGGCTGATACATAGCTTCCTGACTCTTTGTCAATCTCGGTATAATTGTAAGTAACCGAAAGTTTGTTGATGAAAATATTAGTACCTGTTAATTCCCTTACATTTACAAAGGAGGTTATTTCAAGACTGTGTGTTTAGGCGGGTTATATTTTGCGATTGCCACATGTTGCCGGTTTGTTCAATAAGGTCTATAATATTGATTCCCTTACGATAGAAGTATGAAATATTACCATAAAGACCTTGAATGTTATATTTTAATCCGGTTTCTATCTGATGCGCTTCTTCAGGTTCCAGATCCGGATTACTCAGGTTTTGCGGACCGGTATAATATAAATCCGTAAATGTTGGTAAGCGGAGTGATTTATTATAGGTGGCATACACTTTCGACCAGGGAGTAAACCTATAAGCAGCATCAATCCCCGGATACACCACAAAACCTTTATCAAGCGATGAGTAATGGTTTATCATTACACCCCCTGATACTGAAAATTTATTCAGGTTAATGCTGTGTTCCGCAAAATGCTGAAATTATTTCGCGAAGCCGAGCGGATGTAATAAATATTTTCCTCCATCCTTCACTTTAAGG
Source organism: Bacteroidales bacterium (assembly GCA_012031335.1). The sequence continues at coordinate 3,986 of JAAUTT010000649.1, forward strand.
CTGTCAT
>JAAUTT010000650.1 GCA_012031335.1 Bacteroidales bacterium
ACTACAATACTTTTGTTAAGAAACGAATGGCTATAACTAAGATTAGTAAGCAAAAGTGGCGTGTAATACCCCTGCAACATGGCATATTTGCTTTCGTAAACGTTATACACCTGCAGCCGGGCTGATTTACCAAAGCTGAAATCAAAAACGAGCGAACTTGTCCAGCTAATGGCCTTGTTGTTGAATGTTTTATTTTCAAACTGGCTGGCAAAATGGTTCGAGAAAACGCTGGCATTCAGGCTCACGGTAATGTGTTTCGATGCCATAATTTTGTTTCCGGCTTCACAACCTTGTTTAACATGTTTGCGAATGTTGCTCCAGTTGCCCGAACTTTTGAACTCACTGGTAGTGGCCTGTACAAGCATGGTGGAGTTTGCAAAATCATTGTAAAAATATGATAGCGATCCGGAAAACCTGTCGCTCTCATATTCAACGCCTATTTCACCTTTCATTGCTATTTCCGAACGCAGGAGCGGATTGCCCGAGGTGCTGAAGTTTTTATCGTCGACATAAGTAAAAGGAACCACCGCCCACAGTTTTGGAACCTGTTTGCGCTTGCCAAAAGAGGATACCAGTTTGAGTTTTTGGGATAATTCGTAACTAAACGATGCAGAAGGAAACCAGTCGAAATCAGAAAAGTTGATGGTTGAATCGCCATACGATATTAAAATTCCCCTTTCCTCCTGTTCACCTCTTAGGCCTGCCTGATAACTGAACCTCCCTGCTTGTCCCTTAAAACTGAAGTAACCTGAAAATAAGGTGTGGGTATTATCAACTTTGTTTTCAAGTGCCGGATTATATTCCCATGCCCTTCTTTCGAAGTTGTACAATCCTTTATTAAAAATATTGACTCTGTCGACCGACTTGAAGCTTGCACCTGCTTCGATTGTGTTACTTTTATTTATATTGAAAGTGTAATCGAGCAAACCCTGATAAATATGATAGTTTCCGGTTTGATCGGTTGTGATTTTTTCATCGGTACCGGTTTCTCCGGGTGGATTATTTTGCGGATGGGAATGAATGCTATAGCTGTCCTTCCCAATTTCGTGCGACCGGTACAATAGCAATTCCACAAGATGGCGCTGGTTGTTTGGCTTTAATTTCATGGTTACCTCCGTTTCGAAATAGTTCCAATGGATTTTTGTGGTGCTTTGGTTCCAGTAGTCCTCATAAATGCTTTCGGGATCAGAGCTGCGGGTTTGGAAGCCTGTTTTAACCTTGTTGAGTTCGAAAAGACCGTAACGAAAATTTGCAAATACCTCAAAATTTTTCAGATTGATGCCACTTCCTGCGCCTATAAAATTGTCGAAATTTTTGTAGCGGCGGTTTTTATAATCGTCTCGAAAGTGCACCGTTGAATCGGGAAAATAGAAGTACCTGTTGCGGTAGGAATTTCTTAATAGCCCCATGTTGTTGTACATGAGCTGAAGGTTGAAATTGTAAATTCCTTTACTGTAAAAGGCGTTCAGGTTGGCGGCATACTTACGGGCTGTGCCTGCTTTTACCGATGCCAAAGCGCTTACATTGTCCTTTTTGTTCTTTTTCAAGATAATGTTGATTATTCCGCCAGTGCCTTCCGATTGATATTTCGAAGATGGGTTGGAGATAATTTCTATCCTTTCGATAGAAGCTGCCGGCAGGGTTGATAAAACCGACTGGCCGATGGTTTGTTGCCTCCCGTTTATAAGTACCGCAACATTTGAATTTCCGCGCAACGATACGTTTCCTTCCTCATCAACCTTTACCGACTGTATTTTTGCAGAATATCGGAGGCGCTGCCTGTACCGGCATCGATGTCTTTCTGGACATTGACAATCTTTTTCTCCAGTTTTTGCTCAGTTTGCCTGGCGTTGGCCGTTACAAGTACATTATTTAGCTGAAAGGCTTCCGCTTCCAGGCTTATTAGGCCTAAAGGGTATTGTTTTACCCCAGGCTCAACTGATATACCTGAAACAATTTGGCTTTTGTACCCGATAAATTTCATAATAAGGTAATATTCACCTGGGCTGACATTGTTTAAACTGAATTTACCTTCTTTGTCGGTAATGGTTCCCGATACCATGGTTGAATCGGGCAAATGGTAAAGAATCGCATTTGCAAATTCTATGGCCTGTTTTTTTTCATCTGTCACAATTCCCAAAAGGGTTGCCGAAATGGTTTGTTTGGGGTTTTCCTGTGAAAAGGATATTGCATTAACCACAGTGAAAGCTAAGGTTAACAATAGTATTTTTGAGCACATATCAATTGGTTAAGGATTGAAATTCAACAAATGTGAAGCTTATGCAAATAAACGCATCATTGTTTCCTTTTGGTTAGTTGATGTTTAAGTGTTGGTTAGGACGATTAATCAGCACGGAGCATATTGTACCGTTTTGAAATGCGCCTTAGGTCGTTATACATGCTGTCGTGGGCAACAATCAGGCACAAGGAGTCGTAAGGAAGAATTGTCTGTTTGGCCATCAACTGTGCATATTTTTTCCAGTTGGCAGTGTCCTTGAAACGGAATTCTGTTAAAACTTGCTGTACTTTCCTTTTAAAAGCAGGATCCAGGTCCTTTCTAATGGCAATGGCGCTGTTAATTATCGGTGGCGATTTCCAAAGTACTACAAATTCTTCTTTTTTGACCTTTCCTTCTTTCATCAACTTGTTCAGAGCACTTCCCGACATGCAGCCCACATCGGTTTTGCCCGATCGCACTGTGAAAAAGGTAGCCGAGTGGCTGCTTGTAAAAAATGTTTTCCGAAACATATCGTTTGTTAATTCTAAGGACTCAAGATAATCTCTCGGAATCAAATGCCCAGAGGTGGATGCCGGATCTCCATAGGCCAGCGACAACCTACCGGCATTTTGAGCCAAATCAATTAACGAACGGATGTTGGTTGCAGGGGTTGTAAATATTACGCTATGGTATGGTTCAACCCGACCGTTGAGGGTGCCGCGACAAGCTATTACTTCAACATTGGACGTTTCGGAAGCAATAACATATGAAAAGCTGCCCAGACTGCTTATCTCAAGCTTTTTCGATTTAAAAGCTTCAATAATGGTCGCATATCCGGTAAGTTCATGTATCTCCACTTTTATCCCCAATTCCTTTTCGAGGTAGTTTTTTATACCTGCCATGCGGAAACGGGCTTCTGCAGGGTCTTCGTCGTTAACAGAAACCGCAAACCTTAATACATCCGGAGTGCCATTATTGGAATGGTTTGGGCTGCATCCCAAAATTAAAAGAAAAGCAAATAACAATAAAGCAAAATACCGGTTTCCCATATTCTTATCTATTTTCTTTTCTTACGACTTAAGACTGCATACCTCATGATCTTGGTTTTTAGCAATATTTTTCGACAAACTGATCGATTGAAAGAAGGTCGTTAAACCTTTGTTCAAGCATGATTCTGTCCCAATCCCACCATTCCGATTGCAACAGTTTCGAAATTTGTTCTTTGGAAAACCTTAGCTTAATCACCCTTGCCGGGACTCCCACTGCAACTTCATAATCACCAATGTCTTTTGTTACAACAGCTCCTGCTCCAATCACTGCGCCGATCCCTATTTTTATCCCTGGCATCACAATTACACGGGTTCCCAACCATACATCGTGTCCTATGTTGCAATGGTGGTCTTTTCTCCAGCCAAAAAATTCTTCATCTTCAACTGTGTCAAAACCATATCTTTTACGCCGATAGGTACTATGATGCTGGGTTACCCTCCATTGAGGGTGGTTACCCGGGTTAATACGCGTGCCGTTGGCAATGGAACAGAACTTACCGATAGTAGCCCAAACAATGGAAACATTTCCTGCGGTATAGCTATAATCGCCAAAGCTCGACTCGGCAATGGATGTATTGGGACCAAGGGCTGTCCAACTACCTAAATGGCTATCGCGCATCAGAGGTGTTAATAATCTCGATTGAGATAAAACGTAAAATTTTAGCTTTTCCCGCCCCATCCACGCTACCCAAGAGTGCGGCGGTACGTCCTTCGGCGATCGC
>JAAUTT010000651.1 GCA_012031335.1 Bacteroidales bacterium
ATTGATTTTAGGATGCTTAATGTGGGTTTTACCTGCAATTTTCTGTCGGCTGACCATTCACCTGCTCCATATATAATAAGATAAACCAGGAGGAGGCTCATGGCAAATCGGTGCGCGAGGCATGTGCCATTGCCCAGAATCCTTTATCCAGGCCAATGGGTATTTTGGTAGTAAGAATGGCAGTTCCCATTATTATTATCAGAGGGATAGTTACAATACGTACCAGGAAACCTGCTAGAATACATAATCCGCAGGCGATTTCGAACATTGCCACAAAACCTGCCATAAACAAGGAATCCTCGAATCCAATATTTTCAAATCTTCCGGCACCAACGGTTTCAGGAAATAAAAATTTTTGTATACCCTCCGAAAGAAAAACCAGCCCAACAATTAACCTTGGAATAATCGTTCTTTTATCGTTCACGGTGCCAAAAATCGCATATATGTTTTTTTTCATTTGTATAAAATTTTATGTTTAAGGTCAAATGGAATATCCATGATGCTTTTGTTCATCCTTTTTGGTGATCATTACGGATCATGGACATTTCATACGTACAATATTTAATTTAAAGAGGTTTCCTGCTTAAATACTCAATTTAATTGGTGATCATTTTGGGTTATGGACATTAAATAGTTTATAAGAAGGACTTTAAATCTGCAAAACTGCAAATACAATTCATGTCTTTATTTGGGTAATAAGCATTGCGATCGTAAAGCACTGCATCAATACCCAGGTCGGTGGCTGCTTTAATCTCCGAATTCAGGTCGTCGCCTGTTACTAATAAGTCCGTTGCTTTTAAATTTTGAGCATGCATAATCTGAACAAACATATCTTTTTGTTCATATCAGTTTTATTGGGATCGATAATGTAAACGGATGCGAAATCGGATTCAATTCCCAGATGTTTGATTTTACTTTGCTGTAGTTTTGTAAATCCAACGGTTACCAGATATCTGGTGATGGGTAAGTCTTTTACAAACCGATAATCGTCGAATGGAGCAATTGGCTCTTCATATGTAAGGTTATTCATAAGTTCCATGCTTTTGCTGAAAAGCGATTCACTGAATCCAAAATCTTTTGCCACATGCTGATATGGCCTTCTCATAATTTCAGTCTTAACCGAATCGATATCGCCGCAATATTCTCCATTACGTTCAATGAGGTCGAACAATGGTTTAAATAGCTTTTGCCCTATTGCACTTACAGGGTAAATTGTGTTGTCCAGATCAAGTATTAATACCTTTTTTATCATCCATTATAGTTTTATTTCAGGAAAGAATATTTCCACACTTGTAAATTGAATGTTCGATATATTGAAATAAATGGCCAAATTACCAGTGTTTTTAAATGTTATGCAGTAAAAATAACGCATTAAAGCATATCATTGTCCTAACTGCTTTAAATTCTTAATGAGCACCAATACCAAGATGAGTTCGAAACCTTTCTTCATCGTATTTTCTTGCAGCTTCCGGCTCTTTTTGTATAACTGAACCTATAACCCGTTGCAAAAGATGCAGGAAGCGATATCAAAGCCAAATTGCAGATTGAATGTACAGATTAAAAAAATATTTTAGTTACCATGATACAATGTTTTTAATTAATGTATAAGACAAAGTTATAACACTAAGGTTTTCTGAATGAATTAGTTTAACGACATTTATGATGGGCTTTTACGAAAAATTGAGTTGTTTAAAACATTTTGTAAGAATTGGGATGCTAATTTGAAACCTTTAATATCTATATTTTAAATCCATTTTAATGGTTTTTAATATAGTAATTACAATTAAAGAATTTCTAAATTGCGCAGCTAAACTTAAGCTTAATGCTCGAAGAGGATTTAAGACACAAGTTAAAAAATGGAGATCCGGCTGTATTTCAATTTCTGTTTTCCAGGTATTATGCAGCTTTATGCATCTATGCCACCCGTTTTACAGGAGAAAAAGACGCAGCCGAAGAGGTGGTACACGAAACTTTCATTAAACTTTGGGAACGACATAAAAGCATTGAAATTACCGACAATATTATAGGTTATCTTTACCGTTCGGTGCAAAATAATTCTCTTAATTATCTGAAAAGACTACAGATTAAATATAGATACAGTGAAGCGTATTCTCAAAAACTGAAAGAAGCTGAAGATTATTTTGCAGTAACGCAGGAAACAGGACAATCAGTCTTACTGGCGAAAGAACTGGAATTGAAAATCAGAGAAGCTATTGACGAGTTACCTGAACAATGCAGGGAAATATTTAAACTCAGCCGGTTTACCGGATTAAAAAACCAGGAAATAGCCGAAAAAAAGCAAATTACCCTAAATACGGTTCAGAAGCAAATTTCCATTGCTCTTGAAAAATTAAGAAAATCTCTGGGGCAGTATCTTCCTCAACTTGTTCATTTACTTGGTATTGCTTTCATTTCAAAATAAAAAAAGTGAAATTTTTTGTAAAAAAAGTTTACTTTTCTTTTACTGTACTTTCTTTTAAAATTGTCATACCAACAGAAACAGGAAAAATGAACAATAACATTAACGAAATTATTTCCCGGGTTTTATCAGGAGAAGCTTCTTCGGACGAAATTCAGCTTTTATTGAAATGGTTTCAGGAAAACGAAGAAAATTCAAAGGAATTTGCCCGTTACGAAAAGCTTTGGAACGCTCTGGAAATAATTTCCAAAAGCAATAAGTATGATAGTCAGCGTGCATATCAAAAGTTTAAGGATTACCTCGATGGTACCCTAAGCGTTGAAAAACCTGTTTCAATACTATCCCGGTTATCGCGTATTGCAGCGCTCGTAATATTTACTTCTGGTTTAGCATTTTTGGCCGGCTATTATCTGAATCCAGGCTCAGACCAATCCGCTAAATTATGCCAGATTACTACACCAAAGGGCTCCAAAGCATATGTGGAACTGGCCGATGGCACCAAAGTATGGCTTAACGCAGAAAGTAGTTTGAAATACCCTGAAAATTTTGATAGTGAAGGCCGCAATGTTTATCTGGAAGGAGAGGGCTATTTCGAAGTCGCCAAAGATAAAAACAGACCGTTTATTGTTCACACATCTCAAATAGACATAAAAGCTTTAGGTACCGTTTTTAATGTAAAATCCTACACCTCGGAAGATATAATTCAAACCACACTTGTGGAAGGTTCGGTTGTGATTGAAAAAAGGAATTTGAATAGATCAGAAAATACCAGCGCCTCAGCTGGAAAATCAGCTACATACATGAAACCAAACCAGCAGGTAACATTTTACAAAACAACCTCGGTAATCGATATAACATCCAAAACTTCGGTAATAAAGTCTTCCGATCAATATGTTGTATCAAAAAGTGAGAAGATCGTGAAAAAGGATTCCCTGCTTATTGATAAAAAGGTAGATATAAAACTTTTCACGGCATGGAAAGACAACCGACTGGTTTTTGATAATGAGCCTTTCGAAAGTTTATCGGTTAAACTCGAACGCAGATTTAACATGAAATTCAGTTTTATGGATGACGAAATCCGTTCGTTTCGCTTTACGGGTCAGTTTAATGAAATTTCGATGGAGCAATTGCTGGAAGCACTTCAGTTTGCCTCACCGTTTCATTATGTAATTAATAAAAGTGAAGTTTTTATTGGCTTAAAGCCTTTACAACTTAAAAATAACGAATAATACAACTATTACGAACTTAAAAATACTAACAGCCTATGATGTAGAAACAACTTAATAAAAAAAACCGGAAAGTGCCGCAAACACAATCCGGTATGAAATTTTAACTACTGCACTGTTCAATCCGCAAAATTGGAACAATGCCATTGTAATAATTTAACAACTTCAAAAATATGAAAAAAAAATTACTTTACCCTTTTTTTCAGGGTAGGAATGGTATTCATAAACTACTACTCATCATGAAAATAACCACCTTCCTTTTATTAGTTTCCTTTATCAGTGTGTCGGCTTCGGTTTTTCGCAGGGGAAATCTCGGTCGATATGAAGAATGTTACTGTAAAAG
>JAAUTT010000652.1 GCA_012031335.1 Bacteroidales bacterium
GTACACCTATGAAGATAACTCTACCAATTTTAGCATTATTACTTGTCTCTGTGCAAATGGCCTTTACCCAACCCACACTGGTAAAGGATAACTTGCAAAAGAACTCTCACCCGAATGCAGCAAGCAACCCTACAAATTTTATAAACCTTGGCAGTAAAACTTACTTCTTTGCAAACGGTCCTACTTACGACATGGGAATGTATGTAACTGACGGCACTGAAAACGGAACAAAACTTGTAAAACAAATTAATGCTTCTGTGAGTAACGTAGTTGCCTCCGACAAACTAATATATTTTGTATATGAAAATTCAAGCTTGTTCATCTCTGATGGTACTTTCGAAGGCACCAAGCCTCTAGCCAAATTCCGGTCAATCAACAAAATTATCAATTGTAACGGTACAATCTATTTTACTGCTGACGATCAGATACATGGGTTAGAGCTATGGAAAACAGACGGTACCACTGCTGGTACAAAGCTGGTAAAGGATATTGCTTATGGTCTTCTCTCAAGTCAGATTGTCTCATGGAAATCACTTGGCGATAAACTCATTCTCTTTGCCAATGACGGTATTAATGGCATTGAACCCTGGGTAAGCGATGGCACGGAAGCCGGGACTAAAATGATAAAGGATATCAATCAGGCTTCAGGTATTGAAGAATATGCTTCGGAAATTACCCTATACCAGGTAAACAACTATATTAATTTTGCAGCGGATAACGGAGTTAATGGGGTTGAATTTTGGAGCACCAATGGAACAGCTGAAGGGACACAAATGCTGAAAGATATTAACGAAGTAATGGTAACTCAGTACAATACAATAATGCCTCCATGATTCATACAAATTATAAAGGTTATGCTTATTTTATGGCAAATGAAAGTAATAACAACATTGCTCTCTATAAAACTGACGGAACACCGCAGAATACTTCAAAAATCATAGATTTACCGGATGCTCGGTGGGCAGGTAGTGGTTTTATACTTGGCAACAAACTCATCATGGCTTTCGATTGCGTGATTAACGGTTATAGTTCAGCCCAATTATGGATAACCGAGGGAACAACCGGTACCACCCAAAAGCTTAATATTCCTGATTTTAGACTTGCCAATGGCTCCGGGAATTTTGGTAAAATTTATAATGATAAATTTTATTTTGCATGCTATTTTAATAACCAACCCGCAGTTGCCTCCACTGACGGGACTGAAGCCGGGACAAAACTTGTGATAGAAAGTACAGGTGGTCTATATGCTACCAACTTCCTCACGTTGAACAATTCACTTTATTTTATGTGGGGGTATAACTATCAATCTCAGATATGGAGAATAAATAATATTAATACAATGGCCGTTCCGGGCGATGAGTTTAACCTTATCTCCAGAATTATACACTATAACTACGATTCAACAAAGGTGTATTTTCCTCTGGATCATAAAGATTATGGAACGAACCTTTTGTTCTTGCAAACGATCAATTTAAATTTTTAAAAGACATTAATACTACACAAGGGGAAAATTACCAAATTCTTATACCATGATAATTATTGGTATTTTTGTAATAATTATCAGACCTCGCCTGAGTTTTGGAGGACCGATGGAACTACTGAAGGCACATCAATCATAAAGACTTGTGATGCTCCGGTTTTTAATCCTTTTGTAACGAATAACAACATCGTTTTTAGTGAAAGAAATAAATACCTGTGGAGTTACGATGGCAATAACACGAATCAGATCTATGCTTTTAGCGGTCACGGAGGAGATGGCTACACATACAACCCTTTTACCCTCAATAATAAAACTTATTATTGGCTAAAGGATACCGGAGTAGTAACTCTTTGGAGAACCAACGGAACCAGTGCCGGCAACCAACTGTCAAAAAATTTTTTACGAATCGTTACAACTGGATTGGCTCAGTGGGTAAACCATTTATCCACAACAATAAAGCTTATTTCTGTGTTTCGAATGGCGACTGGTCCGATGCCCGTATATATTCCATGGATGGTTCTACTGAAGATACTACCATGCTAATTAAACTGCTTATTAATAACGGTACCTTATTTTATGATCCTGAATTCACAGAAATTAATGGTATTATATATTTCAGAGATAATTCCTCTCTTTATAAAATTGAAAACAATGTCGTGACCCTTATTTACAGTATACAAAATACATTGTATCAATTAGAAGCTTTAGGAAATAAAATCCTTTTATTGGCACCAATATTAATAATGGAAGTGAAATATGGATAAGTGACGGTACATATGCCGGTACCAAAATAATAAAAGATATTTATCAGGGCAAAAACAATGGTATTAAATATTCTGACTGGCAAAAGTATCCCAAGTTAACCAACTTTAAAAATGCTGTATATTTCTGGGCCAACGACGGGGAACATGGGACCGAGCTCTGGAAATCGGATGGTACGCTTGATGGAACTATCATGGTAAAAGACATTAATACAGGGTTGGTCAGCAGTAATCCCAAACACTTCTATATCCAGAATAATATGCTGCTTTTTATAGCCACGGACGAATTGCATGGCACCGAAATCTGGTGTACAGATGGTACCGAAGCCGGAACTTTCATTGCTGGAGAAGTGAACCCTGGAGCGTTGTCGAGCCTAAAGGATCCCGAAGTATTTGAATTCGCATCGGAATTCGATTCCCAGATATTGTTTTTCGGTAAAGACAACGATTTGCTATTCCCTGCTACAGATCCGTCCAATGGTCAGCAAATCTGGAAATTATCTCTTTCCGATCTAAAAAACAATGCCCCGAAGATTTCAGGAAGCATCAACGATACCAGCCTGGTGATGGGAACTCAGCTTCAATATAAAATACCTGTCTTTTCATTTGACGATCCAAATGATTATTTATCGTATGTTGCTACTCTCGAAGACGGAAATCCATTACCCGAATGGTTGAAGTTTAATGAGGCAACACTAACTTTCACCGGGATTCCGTCTGCCGCAGAATGTGTAAATGTTAAAATAACTGCATTCGACCGTGGAAACTTATCGGTAAGTAACCAGTTTACCATTTCGGTAATTTCAAATCCTTCGGAGGTCGATCAGTTGGTAAACCAAGCTTATAAAGTTTTCCCAAACCCGGCCAAAGATTACCTTTATGTTGAATTGAAGGATGAAATGAATCCGTATCCTCTAATTACCATCTCTGATATGCAGGGGAAGGAGCTGATAAAATACCAATCTACAGAAAATATAAGTAAAATTGATTTTAAAATCATTGATATCCGGTATGTATACAATAAAGCTAGGTATTGATAGCAAATCAAAGACATTGAAAATTCTGGTGAACAAAATAATTTAAGTAGCTAATCAATCTAATTGGCCGGGCCTTTTTAGAACCAGGAGTTGCCATATCTAGAGAAATCGAAATATGGCAACTTTTTGTTTGGCTAACTAAAAAACATTTGTTGCATAAGCTTTATCCACCGGTTTTATATGATGAGCCAGCCAGCCCTCAAGAAATTTCACAATTCCAAAAGAAACTCCTATTTTCTTTGTTTCCGGATTACTCTTAAAGTGGGCAATTTCTTCCTTAAAGTTATTGTGTACATTTTGAAGCCTCGTATGACAACTATAAGACCTATTTCCAATCAGGTAATTTGGCTTGTTCAATGTCTATCATTCATTCTCCACTCTGAAATAAGCCACAATTTTCTTCAATTCTTCTCCACGATTCGCTAATTCTTCAGCTGTGGAGGCCATTTCTTCCGATGAAGAAGCATTCTGTTGGGCAATTTGATTCAACTGGTCCACAGCCCCTTCAATCTGAGCAATACCCAAACTTTGTTCGTTACTAGCCGCTGCAATTTCCTGAACGAGTTTCATGGTTCGTTCCATATCGGGTATGATAGCGCTAAACTGACTACCTGCTATTTCAGCGACATTTACTCCTGTTTTAGACAAGATATTAATTTCATTGGCTGCTAATTTTGCTACGTTCTGCCAACTTTCTTACCTCGGCGG
>JAAUTT010000653.1 GCA_012031335.1 Bacteroidales bacterium
CTATCACCACGGTAAGTCCGCTATTGAGTACTTCCTGGGATCAATCGAAATATTATAACGACATGTGTCCGGCAAGCAGTTCGGCACCATATGGTTACGGCGGGCATGTACCTGTGGGCGTGTGTAGCGTACTACTATGGCTCAGATAATGAAATACCATACATATCCTGCTCAGGGTATTGGAACAAAACCTACAGTCATTCTCTTTTTGGTTCGCTATCTGCCAACTATGGAAGTACCGACTATAACTGGTCGGGAATGCCCGCTAAGGCAACTGCACCAATTCAGCACTGGCCTCCCTGATGTATCATTGTGGTGTTGCCGTGAGCATGGACTACAACCCTAATGCTTCAGGAGCGCAATCGGAAGCAGTTCCAGCTGCTATGAAAAAACTATTTTAATTACGACAACAGCATTAAACTCCTGTATCGCGAGGAAATGACATCGGACGAGATATGGAGAACCTACATCCGCACCGAATTGGACAACAAAAGGCCGGTTTATTATGCCGGATCGGGTGCTGCAGGGGGGCATGCTTTTGTGTGCGATGGTTACGATGCTTCCAACCCCACCAAATTCCATTTTAACTGGGGATGGAGCGGAAGTAACAACGGTTATTTTGCCCTTAGCGCCCTGAACACAACCAACGGATCGTTTAATGAATTTAACAGAATTATCATTGGTATTAAACCTCGCACTGCTCCTGATTATGTGTGTCGTATTGCCAGTCCTGCCGATAACGAAAAATTTAATCCCGGAACCGATATCAGCGTAAACCTGAACACTATAAAAGGTAACACGATAAAGGCCTATCTTTATATTGATGGTACCCTCTCCGACTCTTCCTCCTCAGCTCCTTTTTCTTTTACTGTTAAAACTTCCGGATTTTCGGCCGGCCAGCATCAGATATCGGTTAAAGGAATAAACGGTGCGGATGCATCGGGATGGGATTCTCATCAGGTAGCCGTAAATATTTTATCCGACTGCTGGCAACTTCAGCCGTTTACATTTTCGATGGATTCGATAAGCATAGAACAAATATTTCCCGTAAACGAAAATGTGGTTTGGGCCGTTATGAGAGATTACTCTTCGAAAAACCTATCGGGACGGAAATTTATCAAAACCAGCAATGGAGGAACCACCTGGACCGAAGGTACTATTAACTGCCCCACCTGCAATTCGCTCGACATATCGGGTATTTATGCTTTTAGCGACACCAAAGCCTATGCCTGCTTAAATCCAGGACAAGGAACCGGCGGAGCAATATTAAAAACTGAAGACGGAGGAAATACCTGGACATTGCAATCGACAGCACCCTTTACAGGAAGCTGGGCTAACTGGGTCCATTTCTTTGACGAAAACAACGGCGTATGCATGGGCGATTCTTATAAAGCCATGTTCAACACCAATTACCAATTTTGCATTTATACTACCAATAATGGTGGAACCACTTGGAACAAGGTAACCACTGCTAATCTCCCTGAAGCACTTTCGAATGAAGCAGGTACCGTGAACTTTTACGACGCTGTAGGAAGTACCATTTGGTTCGGCACCGGAAACGGCAGGGTATATAAATCGACCGACAAAGGTCTTACCTGGACCGTTAAAGATGGTGTGTTGGGTGCCGTTCAAACCAATGTAAGGTTCAGGGATGCTAACAATGGTTTTGCTTTTGGAGGTTTTGGCACTGCCGATTTTGGCCTGATGAGAACCAAAGACGGAGGCACCACCTGGACAAAAGTTGAACCAACAGGAAATCTGGCCGGTCAGGATTTCGAATTTGTTGCGGGTACCGATTCAACCTGGATTAATACCGGGTTATTCAGTGCCATCAGCATAACCGACAATGCATCATTTTTCCCGCTCGATTATACCATTCCTTTCAGAACTTCGAAATTTGTATCCCCATCAGTTGGCTGGGGAGGCGGATACTATTCTGTTAAAGGCGGAGGCGGTATTTATAAATGGAAAGGTTCCATGACTCCTACCAGCAGCTACCATACGGCCGTCAGGGTAAAGGACACAGCCGGTAATCCATTGCAGGGAGCTACAGTTGTTTTAAATAACCAGATGAAAACATCGGATGATAAAGGCCTTTCGGCTTTTGTTACCCAGGCATTCGGGAATCCCGATTATTACAAAGTATCCAAAACCGGCTATTCAACTGTTGCCGGAAATTACTTTTATAAAAGACAACGACACCATTGAGGTAAAATTAAACGAAGCCGGCTCAGTTACCTTTAATGTTAAAAACAAACAGGAGACGCCAGTAAGCGGTGCTGTTGTAATTTTCAATGGCTTGAGCCAGACAACCGATGCGCTTGGAAGTACAACATTTACCCTGGTAAATGCAGGACAAGCCTATCCATATGCCGTTACCCGCGAAAAATACTATGCCGGTTATGGCATTCTTGATCTGAAAGGCGGCACCAATACCCGGGATATAACCCTTTACAGCGACGGAACGCCCATTAATAAAACTATTGTAAAAACGGTTAAGGCTATCTTCCCGAATCCGGCTTCGGAAAACATACATATAGTTTCGGAAGAACCGATTTTGACGGTAGAAATATTTTCAGTCCGGGGCAGTAAAGTATATCAGAAAACCTTCGATACAAAAACCATATCGGTACCATTATCGGAGCTAAAAGACGGGGAATATGTGCTGAGAGTTACAACTTCCAAAGGACAGGAAAGCCATAAGATAATTGTAAAACATTAACTTTTCTCCAAACCCGAAAAATTATATTCCTGAAAAAAATAAAGTTTATAAAACGTGTATTCCTCTTCCTTGCCGTGATATTTATCTTAATGAATATTGTGGCATTTTCCATGCATGGAAGTTTACACATTTTTCGGACAAAGAAGTGGCAAAAACGCAAAGTCCTGAAAAACTGCCAACAGATGAAAAAATAAAAGCATTACTATTGGGCGTGAATAATCCAAGACCGTTAAATGCTGTTATGCCCCGGCAGCAATACAAGACGGTAAAACTTATGAGTAACAAAAAAATTGAATGCTGGTATATTCATTCAGGCAGTTCAATAAAAACCGGTTCACCAGGAGGTACTGTTATACTGTTTCATGGATATGGAGGCAGCAAATCGTCGCTGCTTGACAAATCGGATGAATTTCTCAAATTGGGATATAACACCATGCTAGTTGATTTTATGGGAAGTGGCGGATCGGAAGGGAATGAAACAACCATTGGGTTCAAGGAAGCAATGGAAGTTAAAACCTGTTTTGATTATCTGAAACGGACCGGTGAAAAAAACATTTATCTGTTTGGCACATCGCTGGGAGCTGCAGCCATATTAAAAGCCCTGCACGATTACAATATCAATCCGGCAGGAGTAATATTAGAATGTCCTTTTGGCACCATGTACCAAACAGTATGTGCCAGGTTTAGGAATATGCATGCACCTGCTTTTCCTATGGCAGGACTTTTGGTTTTCTGGGGCGGAATACAGCATGGTTATTGGGCATTCTCCCATAACCCGTCCGAATATGCCAGGGAAGTACATTGTCCCGTCTTGCTGCTTTATGGAGAAAAAGACAGGAATGTCAGCCGGAAGGAAACCGATGATATTTTTGCCAATCTTGGTGGTTCAAAAACCTTAAAAACCTATGAGCTGGCAGGACACGAAAATTACCTTAAAAAACACAAGGCCGACTGGATCTCAGATGTAAGCCGTTTCCTGAATGCATGCGATCTGAATTCCTTTCCTGAAAAGTAAGCTTGAATCGATATTTAGATTGAGATATATGATAGCTATGCTTGTCTATGATGACAGCCATAGCTAAAATGGTAATTGTATAAAACCTGCTTTTATCTTATATTTGGCCAAACAACTATTAATAAACCAACTTAATAGAAACCGTTATGAGTCAAAACAGTGAATCGCAGGTAAACGACATCCCGGATAACAGAATCCAGATTCGTACAGCCCAGTCAGTTTATATTATTGAAAAAACAGATATT
>JAAUTT010000654.1 GCA_012031335.1 Bacteroidales bacterium
GCATGCAGAATTTTCGATGGAATGGCGTTATTACAACGATGGCAAAAGCTGGTTGTACCGGGGATTGAAAAAGGATAAGGTAATATTTTGGGTTGCAGTTTTTCAGGATGCTTTTAATGTACACCTTTTATTTAAGCAAAAAAGCAGAGGAACTGATCGGAAAAAGCGATCTGCCAACCAAAATGAAACAGGATTTTGAAAATACAAAAGATCAGAAATTTCGTTCCATACCTGTATTGGTTTCGAATGAAACGGATATTGAAAATATTCTGAAGCTTGTAAAAATAAAGTTGAAAGTAAAATAGAAGAGGAGTAGCATGATTGGTGCGGTAATTTTTGATATGGACGGGGTAATCATCGACTCGGAGCCTTTGTGGGCCGAGGTACAGAAGGAAATATTTACTGACCTCGGCGTTGAATACAGCGAAGAGCTGGCCGCAAAAACTGTAGGCATCGGTACATACGATACCATCGATTTCTGGTACAGGAGGCAACCATGGAAAGATATTAGCTTTAAGGAAGTTGAGGAGCAGATTATGACGCGGATGGTAGCCCTAATAAAAAAGCAAAGGTCAAATGATGCCTGGTTTGGAAAACCTCTTTGATTTCTTCCGGAACGAAAAGTTGAAGATTGGATTGGCATCAGGTTCTCCAATCAGGATCATAGAATTGGTGCTGGAAAAACTCGGAATATGGAATAATTTCGAAGTTATATATAGCGCCGAAGCCGAAGAATTCGGGAAACCACATCCTGCTGTGTTTTTATCAGTTGCAAAACAATTGGGAGTGGTCGGAAGGGATTGTATGGTTATCGAAGATTCGTTCTACGGACTTATCGCTGCCAAATCGGCCCGTATGAAAGCCATTGCTTATCTTCCCAACGGATCGTATAATGATACCCGTTTCGATTTTGCCGATCTCAAACTTCGTTCTTTTAGCGATTTTAATTCAACAAAATATCAATATCTTCAAAATATAATGTAGCATGAGTGAATGGGTAAAAATATTTTCCCCCGCAACGGTTTCAAATGTTGGTCCGGGTTTCGATGTTCTGGGTTTTGCCATTGACGAGCCGGGCGATGAGCTTATAGTGAGAAAAACAATACAGGAAAGTTTAAAATCGTAAATGAAACCGATATCGACTTCACCCTTGAACCGAAAAAACGTTTCCAGTGTGGCTGTAAAGGCAATGTTGCAGGAATTGAACGTGAGTATGGGATTCGATATAATTTTTACCCGTAAAATATATCCGGGCAGCGGCATAGGATCGAGTGCTGCCAGCTCGGTGGGAGCCATATTTGGCGTTAACGAACTTTTGGGCAATCCCTTTCAGCGAAAGGACATGGTTCGGTTTGCCATGGAAGGCGAACGCATCGCCTGTGGTTCGGCACATGCCGATAATACCGCACCGGCTATGATGGGCGGTTTTATCCTTGTGCAGAGTTACAATCCACTTACGATATGCACTATACCCAGTCCGGCCAATATGTTCTGTACCGTTATCCATCCCGAAATAGAAGTGAAAACAGCCGACGCCCGTAAGATATTGAAACAAACAGTTTCCCTGCGTTCGGCCATTACCCAGTGGGGAAACCTCGCTGGACTTGTTGCAGGACTGATGCAGAACGATTTCGCTCTTATTTCATCATCACTAAAAGATGTTATTGTAGAACCCGTTCGCTCCATTCTTATTCCAAGGTTTGCCGAGGTACAAAAAGCTGCCATTGATGCCGGAGCGCTGGGCTGTTCCATATCCGGTTCAGGCCCATCCATATTTGCACTCTCCAACGACAAACTTATTGCTCAAAAGATAGCCTCTATAATGCAGGAAATATTCGGGAGTATAAATATTGGCAGCAAGGTATTTGTGTCGCAGGTAAACCCGGTAGGAGTGAGGGTGTTGGAAAGAGGAAAATGAGATGCTTTTGGGATATATAAATATGAATGGTCGTATTTACGATCCGCTGTTGGGCGAAGGTTTTCCTTCGCTCAGTTATTTTGGTAGCATTTGCTACCATATCATCAGTTATACGGCTGAATTTTTACGACTTTCCCATTGTTGGGCGAAGGTTTTCCTTCGCTCATTTATCTTGGTAGCATTTGCTACCATTACACCATTAAGCCGGCTGTTTTCTTACTACTTACTACTTACTGCCCAAGATGTCCGAAGTTTGCCAAAACGCATTTTTCGAAGCAGTTGGACGAAGGTTTTCCTTCGCTCAACTATTTTGGTAGCATCTGCTACCATATCATAATTAAACAGCTATTTATTTACGACTTACTCCAAGTTTAAAAACTTTTCAAAACCTAAGGTAAAACTGCCAAACTTCAAGCTAGGTTTTGCTCAACTTCACACTAGAAAATAGAAAAAACCACGCTTGAAGTTGGTAAACTTCTAACGTGGTTTTGGGTATCTTACGAATACCTTGTTTTACTTCACCTTTTGGAGTTTGGCATCTTTCATCGTTTTTTCCAAGCGATCGCCAGGTCGGTAGTTTATGTAAACATCACGAATACTAGCCTGAGTAACATCTTCTTCTTTTTCTTCACCCTTACTGCTTATCACAGGATACAAGCTTCCAAGTTTTTCGAGCCTGACAATTCGCCCTTCAATAAGTTTATTCTGGATGATGTTTTCCAGTGCTGAAATTACGCCTCGAATATCTGGTTCGGACAGTGCACTGAATTTTTCGATGTCTTTAACCAGCTCATCTGTAGTAACCTCTCCATCGGTAACAACAGAGGCATAGAACTTTTTCTGGCCTCCACCTTTAACTCCCGGCTGGGCTTTTTCGATAACTCTAAATTTAATTGACATAAAAATTTACTTTAAGTTATATAATGCTGGCCTACTGACCATAATTGAAAACAAGCATTTTATATAGTTTTCTTTCAACATTACATCCCTACTTCCTTTATGCACAAATACAGCACTTGTTAGTTGCCGAATTTCAAGTAATATTAGAAACCATGTACGGATATTGATCAAAGTTTGTTACACGTTTACCAGACAAGTGATGTTTGTGGATTCTATCCTAAAGCCTGTCTAAATTTTAAATAGGAGATAGTTAAGAGTGTTATTTTGTCCATTTTCAGTTTGAGACATATGTTAATCCCCCAAGATGTCCGTAGTTTGCCACAAAACATTTTTCGAAGCAGTTGGACAAAGGTTTTCCTTCGCTCAGTTATCTTGGTAGCAGTTGCAACCTATTCACAATTTACCCGGCTGTTTTCTTACGACTTACTACTTGATACTTACGACTAAACCCCGCACTGCTGGAGCGCGATTGTATCTCGTTCCTTGTTTTACCCCCTTGATGACAGTAGTTTGATATGACACTTCATTCGAAGCAATTATGGGAAGGTTTCCTGTAGGATGGACATATAGGTTAGTAGATTTGGGCTTTGTTGTATTTACGGATGCATCGTTGATTGATAGAATTGGTAATGGAATAGATAATTATTTAAATAAAAAATAAGCATAAAAAAGCCGGAACTTTCGATCCGGCTTTTTAAATTTAGTTTTAGGTTTAAAGCTTATTTAGCAGGAACCTCCGGAGTACAAATCCTGAAGTTATCAAAATAAGTTTCAAATTTTTCGTATGTCTGCTTGTTTGTTTTAAAAACAAGCTGGAAGTCATTAATAGTTTTTTTACCTAATTCAGTCATAGGAACAGTAACTGTCATCCAACCATCGGAGGTAAATCCGGTTGCACGATATACCGGCCATTGCTGAGGCCTGAATTCGTGAGTTAAACCGCCGTTTATGTTAATTAATAAAGCTGCATGATCAGCTGCCGCCAATGCATCCTGCCATTTCCATGGTTCTTTTGCGAAAACTTCAAATTTCAAAAAAAAAATTCCTTTTTGTCATAATCCTTACCCGAAACGATTGTGTAGTCAAATCCTCAAAAGATGATGACAATGAACACAATCCGCTCTTTTATCCTGCTTAGCCTGATGGCCTTG
>JAAUTT010000655.1 GCA_012031335.1 Bacteroidales bacterium
ATAGTCTCTTTCGGTGAACATCCCTACCAAATTATCATTTCAACTACCATCACTGCACCGATTTCTTTTTCAGCCATTGTTTGAAGAGCTTCAAAAATAAAAATTTATCAGGATGTACATGGTAGTAATTTTGATCCTTTTCTGTTTAGAATATCACGAACCTTATCCATTGTTTTTGTTATTTTAATTAGTGCTTATGCTATTATCTGCCTTATGAGGAAATCAAATTTACACCAAGTTTTGTAAAAATTATACTAAAAGGATCTTTTTCTTATCAACCGGTTTTTGCGATTTATGTTCATTTTTTAAGATTAAGTTTTTGTACCTACTTTCGAATGGTTATCAGAGAAAGATTCTTTTTTATCTTTATGGCCTATGGATAATGCATTACCTATATATAATATCAGGAAAGATATTAAACTGGCGTTGCAAAATACTAATCAGCTGGTTATCCATGCTCCGCCAGGGTCAGGAAAGTCTACCCTGGTGCCTCAGTTTATCATCGATGATATATTAAAAAGTCATCAATCTGTTTTAGTATTGCAGCCGCGAAGAATTGCAGCACGGTTGCTTGCAAATTTTATTGCCGCTGAACGAAAAACAGAAACAGGGGTTGAAGTAGGTTATCAAATCAGACTTGAAAATAAGCAATCAGATCAAACACGTATTTTATTTGTCACAGAAGGAATACTTCTGAACCGGCTTTTTTCACACGATTTGCTCAAAGATGTGGGTGCAGTGATTTTTGATGAATTTCATGAGCGACATCTCGAAACTGATTTAAGCCTGGCTCTTGCGCTTAAATTGCAAAGCAGCAAACGTCCTGATCTTTCTATAATTGTAATGTCGGCTACTATTAACCTTGAAAAAGTAAATAATATTTTAAATAATGCTGTCACAATAGAATCGCAGGGGAGATCATACCCTGTTGAAGTTTTTTATGCACAACCCCGCTCATATGAAACTATATGGGAGTTTGCAGCTAACCAGCTGGAAGTTGCATTATCCGGTTTTACATCTGGTTCGGCTCTGATATTTATGCCTGGTGCTTATGAAATCAGAAAAACCATTGAAGCCATATTAAAAAGACCCAGGCTAACAACTTTTGAAGTTCTGCCTCTCCACAGTTCATTGTCACCCACCGATCAGGATAGAGCCGTAAAACAGGGAGGTAGAAAGATAATAGTTACAACCAATATTGCCGAAACATCAGTAACATTACCCGGAATTACTCTTGTAATCGACAGTGGTTTAGCTCGTGTTGCAAGATTCGATGCCCGCAGAGGTATTAATACCTTGTTTGTTGAAGCGATAAGTAAATCCTCGGCCGATCAGCGAACAGGCCGGGCAGGAAGGTTGGCGCCCGGAAAATGTATTCGCTTATGGAGTGAATTTAGTCATGAATACCGGCAACAGGATAATATCCCGGAAATTCATCGGCTTGATCTTTCCGAAACCATTTTGAATCTGTTGGCAGCTGATGAACAGCCAGATCATTTTTTATGGATCGAATCACCCTCGGATGTGGCTTTAAAGAATGCATTCGATGTTCTCTCTCATATTGGCGCTATCGACACCCATCAGGTTATTACTCAAACCGGAAAGCGAATCGCTCGTTTAAATGTTCATCCACGGTTAGGAAGGGTTCTTATTGAAGCAGAAAATCTTCATTGCCTTGGCGCAGCATGCTTATTGGTCGCTATCACACAATCGTCCGGTTGGATTAACTCGCTCTCAGATGCTGCTATGAGTAAGGAGAGAATGGATTTGTTTGGACATTCTGGTTCGGATTTGATTTTCGAAGTAAACGCCTGGTTGTGGGCCAAGAGCTGCCAATTCAGGGCAACTGATTGCAGCAGGATGGGAATTAATGCTGGCAGGGCCCGCGATATTGAGAAACTGACTGTTCAGATGATCAGAAAATTTACTGGCCAAAATTCATATTCATTACAACAGGAAAAACTGGAATTTGACGATTCAGTGAAGCTTCGTAAGTGTATCTTTTCCGGTTTCTCCGATTTTATTGCTGTGCGGCACCGGTTAAACTCACCAACATGTCAATGACAAATGGCAGAAGTGGGCAGCTTCATCGCGAAAGCTCGGTTCAAGATGCTCGTTACATGGTTGTTAATGAAACTGAAGAAGTAAAGTCTGCATCCGGCACTCAGGTTTTGCTTCGCAAAGTAACCAAAATCGATCCCGAATGGCTGTCGGATGAGTTTTTAAAAAATATTGAGCAATCCGAATCCTTTATTTTTGATAATCAAATAAATAGGGCAGTTAAAATTACCGAATATTCGGTAAACAAACTGGTTCTTAAAAGGGAACAGTCGGAAATTAAAGATCACGATAAAGCTGCACAAGTTATTGCTGATGCTATTGTGGAGGGAACAATTGATTACCCTCAATGGAACGAAGATGTGGAGCATTTTGTAAGGCGTGTAAATTTTGCTTCCCGGCAGGCACCTCATTACCAGATACCTGCCATCGGGGAAGAAGAAAAAGCTTTTATCATTCAGCAGGCAATATTCAAATGCCGCAGTTTGAAAGAAGTACAGAAAACACAGGTTTGGTCTTCCTTGAAATCATGGCTCAGCTATGAACAAACTGAAGCTGTTAATTTTATTGCTCCGGAGTTTATAATTCTTCCTCATAAAAAGAAACCCGTAAAACTGCGGTATGATGAAAAAGGTGATGTAATTCTTTCTGAAACTATTCAGATGTTATATGATTGTCCCTTACCATTAACTGTTGCCGAAGGAAAGGTTCAGGTTATTTTTGAACTCCTTGCTCCAAGCAGGCGACCGGTTCAGATAACACGCGATCTTGAACAGTTTTGGAAAAACTCCTACCATGAAATTAAAAAAGAACTTAAAGGCCGTTACCCAAAACACGAATGGCGGTAAATTTTTTAATAGTCTGTTGCGGAGTAGAGTTTATTAATACCATCCGGCTCGGAAGTGCTATCAAAGAATTCGGTAAGATGATTCACTATGTTTATTCTATTTGCTGGTGTTAATAAGGGCGATGTATTGAAAATTTTGATGATATCGTTCTTATGATTTCGCAATGTATCCATAGCTTCTATAATATTTTGCCTTGAAATTTCTTTGCCCATAAAGTTACGCTCAGGTTTTAT
Organism: Bacteroidales bacterium; assembly: GCA_012031335.1. The sequence goes on from JAAUTT010000655.1 coordinate 3,140, forward strand.
TCCTTTTTTTAAAAGGAACTGTCGGACTTTTATAAGGGATTGCAATTACCCCGCACATATCAAAGTCAAATGGAATGGGTAATAATTTATAATCGGGTTTTTGAGCAAAAATTTCAAGGTTATGCGCCAGACTAACCGACCAATCCTGATTAATCATCATATACTGAAACATCGTCATCAATGCAAATTGCTTTTGATCAAGGTTTTTAGCCCAGATATATTTAACATCAAGGCACGATCCGTTTAATCTTTTTTCCAGACTTCCGGGGTTTTCTATAAAAAAGGTAAAAGAAAATCACATCCGGAAAAGTTTTACTTAAATCCACATAACGGATTCTTGCCAGCCGCACCCTGAAACTATGTTCTGTAAGCAGATTATATGCTTTGTAAATAAGGTATTCCTGAACAACGTACTGATCAAAAGCCGAATCATTGTTCTGGCAATGTGTTACAATTTTAATCTTTTTAAGTCCTTCAAATTCAGTCCCAACTACTTCCTTTTCTTTAAAATGAATTCTGAGTGGTGGAAAGTCACAAATATTCGGGAATTTTCTGAAATGTCCTCTCTTTGATAATTTTATGTTAAAGGTTTTATCTGTTTTCTTGTTTACAATTGTTTTAAGTATTGCCTGGTAACGCAATTCTTCCGAAGTTCCGCCTGCCAATAACGAATCGAAATATAATTCAAGCTGTAGATCAATTATATTTTCGGAACAGAATAATCCGGAACAAGGCAGTTCATTATTTTGAGAAATCAGGAACTCAGGTTTGAGAAATACTGACAAATATCGAGCATTTAACAGTCGTTTTATGCATTTGGCATTA
>JAAUTT010000656.1 GCA_012031335.1 Bacteroidales bacterium
CAAAACTTCTTTTCGAGTCTTTCAACTGTTTCGATCTTTATGCATTCACGATTTAAATTGTTCAATTTTTACTAAAACAGTCTTTTCTTTTTAAACTTTGTCGAAATGCTCTCGTTTGAATTCTTTATCAGACAAGGTTAAACCGAATGATTCAGCGTTTTTAAATCAAACTTTTCGTTTATAACATTTGATACCGTTAGTGATCCATCTTCGGAAGTTGTAATCTTTATCACAAGTGGTTTCTTTTTACTGATTTCGTTATGTTTCACTGCATTTTCCACCAGCGTTTGAATCGTGAGGGGAGGTAGTTTGTAAACGTAAAATTCGTCGTGCATGGCAATTTCAACATTCAGACTGGTATCAAATCTTATGCGTAAAAGGTGAATATACGATTCCATAAAATTCATTTCCTCACGCATTGTTACAAGCTGTTTTTCGTTACTCTGCAGCGTGTAGCGCAGGGCTTTCGATAAACTGTTCACATAGCTCTGGGCTTTGTCCGGATCTTCTTTGATGAGAACCTGTAAAGCAGTTAGCGAGTTAAACAGGAAATGAGGACTTAACTGGTTTTTTAACGATTCGTATTGACTTTGAAGGGATTCCCTTTTCAGGGTTTCGTTTTCTACCATAATGGTTTGTTTCTGGGAAATCAGCCTGATGATAAGCACACTTCCCACTACCAATCCCGAAACAAAAAAGTTTCTCAGATCGAATTCACTTCGGTGACCTCTTGGTATGGATGCCGGATCAATCAGGTTTTTCAGGGAAAACAGAAAGGTGTTTAACACCGTTATGGTAAAAAATGTCAGTAAAACAGCCAACGCAACCCTTCCCGGTTTCAACCTGTTTTGCTTTTCATCAGGACGTAATATATAGTAGTTCAGTATGAACATCAGCAGTGCAACTACATAAAGAATGGCTATATCCGATCCCAGATGAATTAGGGTTACGTTAAATTTATGACGGGCATACCCCAGCATGTCATTGGATAAATAGGACAGTACCATTTCGAATCGCATGGTAACGGCAATTATCAGTGCCAATAAAGCTGCATGTTTAAAGTACTGTTTTCTTAATATTATATCCATTCCTTAATTATATAAAAACAACCGCCAAAGCAGTTATAAGTCCTGCCACAGCTATTAAAATGCCCCGTTTCAGCGTCTTCGAACCTTTCTTGTACATCCAGAACGAAGATATGGCCATGAAAAACAACAGGATGCCTATGCCTAAACTTACCCAATGCAAACCATCTTTACTGGAAAGCTTATGAAACGAATTAATCTTTTGCAGAACCGGCAGTGGTTCTTTTGTAGTAAACAGAACCTGTCCGGTACTGCGGTCGAAACTTCCGTTTTCAAAATAAAAGATATTGTTTTCTTCCTTTATGATATTGAATTTTCTGATTCTGAGTATTTCTCCCAGTTTGGCAGGATCAGTATCCTTCGGGAGGTTTTTTTCTACCACGGTTTCTTGCTTTAACAGGTCGGTATCCCTGTAGATAAGTAAAACTCCGCTTAACGAGTAAATTATTACAAATCCGATTAAATAGTACCCCACATTGCGATGTAACATGCGCATAATCCGGATCAGAGATGTTTTATTTTCCATGGCAAAAATTATTATGATGATTATTAAAGTTAAGAATATGAAATATGAAAAAAAGAAAACCTCTGCAAAAGTTTCCTGTAAGTTTCGTCGGCCGTTAAAAGATGTTCCGTTTAATAAAAAGCCCTGCATTATGTGAGCTTTTATAACCGGTACCGATTTGTTCCAGACCCAGAGCTAAACCGAACTGCATATTTTTTATACCTATACCAAGTCTTAGGTCCTGCGAGCATTTGATGTTTCCGCTACGGTTAAACAGGGCCAGGGATTGTGCTCCTAAAAAGAGATTTATTTTATCAGTTAGCGGTGGAGAATACTCCGTTATGACGATGATATCGCCTTCGTTACTGCCATCTTTAAAATTTACCCGCGGCGACAGGAGTATGAGGGCATCTTTTCTTGTAAACTTATACTGCAATCCGGCAGTGGGCAAAAACCCGGCTTTTCCGGTAAATAGTCCGCCACCTGTAATCCTGAAGTTTTTAACAGGCTCATAGAATAACAGATCCTGAAGCATAAGATCGTTATCCGAGTTTCTTATATAATCGAACTGGAGTATATTGATGTGGAATATTCCAAATTTGGATGATTCGCTAAAGTTTTTACTAACGATCAGTTTAAAGGTTCCGAATTTGCTTCCTGTCATTAACTCGGCCGGAATTGGCTGGGCGAAAATTCCAAAAGGAATAATTAACATTACCGGAATTATCCATTTTAATAGTTTTGCTTTCATAATTTATTTTTTTGATAAAGTAGTGTAAAGGTAGTTAACAGGTTAGCACCTGCTTTGTAAATCCGGGTGAAGCTGAATTATTGCATCCTCAACTCTCCGTTTTGAACGTTGAAATTTTCTATTCCATCAAATGGTTTTTTAAACCTGAAAATGGCGAAGCAAATCATAGGATTTATTTTGGGATAAATCATGCAATCTTTTCGCAGATTAATGTAACAGAAAACCGGTTATTTAAGGCGATTTTTGCAGAATTATAAGTATCTTACAGCATATGAAATATGCATGATCCGAAAAGGTCACAAAAGAGGAATGAACAAAAGCATCATGGATATTCCATATGACATTAAACATAAAATTTTGTACAGATGAAAACAAAACAATATAATACCGGCATTATCGTCGTCCTGCTTATTTCCCTGATAGTGGCTGCAGGATGTTTTTCCTCATCACCGACAACGAGCAGTAACCGGTATTCGGGTCCCGACTGGGCTCCTGCATACGACCCTGGTGTACGATATTATTATATTCCCGATATCGAAACCTACTACGATGTGTCGGGACGTAACTTTGTATATTATGACCGGGGCCGGTGGATTACTTCGAGCTACCTGCCACCCATGTACAGGGATTACGATTTGTATAATGGTTACCAGGTAATCCTCGACCGTGGAGTATCCGAACCATGGAGGTATCATCAGAATTATACCTCGAGCTATCCCCGTTATTATTACCGCAATAAATATAGTAACCGTGGTAATCAAAGGATACGAGGGTACAACGAAAATGCAGGCAAACCGGTTTATGCCGCACCATCCAACCGGTCGCGCCCAAGCGAAAATTCACAGGGAACCAGTTCACGGCGGAGCAATTCCTCAACAGGTACCCGCACTGGTAATGATAATGATGATGTGCAGCAACCACGAAGAGCGCCGGAAACATCTCAGCCATCGTCGGTGCAGGATAATACCGGAAGGCGTCAGCAACAGGAGCGGAAAACAGAATCTACGGGAACCAGTTCTCCCCGCAGGAGTTCATCCACAGGCACCACCACCGGAACGAACAGCGAGGCCGGACAACGCCGGAGTAATGCCACCACAACTGCACCACCGTCGGAACGCCGGAATACTGAAAATACACCACAGCAGGATACGAAAACCGAATCGAAAAGCAGCACCGGAGAAAACAGCTCCACCCGCCGCCGGTAATCGGGAAGGTGAAGGCTCGGAAATCTTAAGGTGGAAAGGATGATGGTAAATGATGATTGAATAATGGCAGGGTAATGGTATTTGTATTAGTAGCACCTGCCCGCACCTTGTTGTAAATATTAATTATTTACTGGCGATAATACCTTACTGTCCAAATTAAATTCATTCCCTATAAATCAGGAAATAATAGCTTTGTTGGTACCATTATTTGACCAATTGAAAGGAAGGAAACCTGCCAACGTTCCTTCCAGCACCTCAAACCATGAAATGATTGCTTCATTTGTTCCTTCATATTCTTTAAACGAAGGAACGATTGCTTTCATTGCTCCTTCATTCTACTTAAAAGGAAGGAACAATTGCTTTGTTTGTTCCTTCGTTCTCTTCAAAGGAAGGAACGATTGCTTTGTTAGTTCCTT
>JAAUTT010000657.1 GCA_012031335.1 Bacteroidales bacterium
CGGGCAATACCATTGATGCCTCGCCTTCTTTTATATTTGAGGGGGCAAAGTATCCTGTAAAATTATTGTTTAACATCAGCAACAATATTGCTTTTTAAGAACAGGTCTTTGGTAAAGTTAACAATCAGGTAAGTATTTATTGAATAACGCCTGGATGTAAAGTCATTGTCAATTTTCTGAGAAAGAACAGGGTTATTTAGCCCGGCGGAAGTATAAAACGGAACACTTAACGGGCGCACCCCATCAATAAAAAATGGATACATTGGGTTCATTCCTAGACCATTAACTACACTTTCTCCAATAGATTCAGTTTTTCCATGTGTAAAATTGGAATTAACCCCTATTTTCAACCATTCTTTTAACTGATGTTCCATATTGATGCGAAGGTTGATCCGCTTGTGCTCAGAACCAATAATCAGTCCTTTATGATTATAATAATTTGCACTGATATAATAATTGCTCTTCTCGTTACCCGAAGAAAAGGCGACTGTGTAGTCCTGTACCAAACCTGTTTGTGTTATTTCATCTAACCAATTGTAGCTCTCGCCAGCAAGTAATGTATTCCTTTCGGTTTCCGAAAACATCGTTTGAGGCAATTGCGCCATATATTCTTTTTTTAATTTATTGAACTGAGTACTATACTCGCCTATGGTCATCGAAGGGTTATTTCTCCATAAGTTATCCAATTGTGCGTTTACATTGCCTTCTATGCGGATGTTTGCTAATTCCTGTGCGGTTAACATTTCAGGTAAATTATCGACTGATTGAACCGAGGTACGCATCAAAAACGACACATTGCTTGTTCCTTCTTTGCCCCTCTTGGTTGTTACCAAAACTACACCGTTTGCTGCTCGCGATCCGTAAATGGCCGCAGCCGAGGCATCTTTTAAAATATCAATCGATTCAATATCATTAACATTAATATGGTTTAAAGTACCTTCCATAATTACCCCGTCTACAACATAAATAGGGTCACTTGCCTGAGTTATTGATCCTACACCTCTGATGGAAACGCTTACCCCTCCACCCGGAGCATTATCGCCAAGGTTAACCTGAACCCCGGCTGTCTTCCCTTGCATGGCCTGGTTCAAACTAATAGCAGGAGTCTCTTTCAATTTTTCAGATGAAACTGATGAAATTGATCCGGTTATATCCTTGCGTTTTGCTATTCCATAACCAATTACTACAATCTCTTCAAGTTTGGTAATATCCGGAATCAGCCTAATTTCAACAGAATTTTGTCCTGTATAAATAATTTTTTCAGTGTTATAACCAATAAAAGAGGCAATAATTACAGCCTCCGTGGTTGGAATATCCAAACTGAATCTACCGTTTATATCCGTTATAGTACCTATTGTTGAACCTTCTATAACTATATTTGCCCCAACTATAGGTTCATTTGTGGAGGCATCAACAACATTGCCCTTAACCTTTGAACCTTGAAGAACTGAAATATTATCTTTAGGTAAAAGGATAATATTAGTGCCCACTTTTGCAAATATCACATCTGTCCTCTTAAGAATGTTTGAAAGTACATCAGCAACAGAGAGATTATTTGCAATCACACTAATTTTCGTGTCAATATCAATATCATTTTTGTCGTAAACGAACAAATATTCTGTCTGTTTCTCAATTAAATCAATAACTTCAAACAGGCTCTTATCATGTAAGTTTAAACTGATTTTTGCATCCTGGGAGTTTACATTGGATGCAAAAAGTGATGATGCAGTTATCATCAGAGAAAGAAAAGTCATTCTCATTTTAAGCAGTAATTTTTTAGTTAAGTCAAAGTATTCCCCTGACAAATAATTTTTCATAAATTTGTTTTTAGGTTGTTAATTAATTTGTCCATTAAGCAAGTCAGTAAATGACCATTTACCCGGTAACTGGAGCGAACAGTTACCGGTTTTTTAAGTTTTTAAGTATCTCATAGGCTACAAAATTTAATGGTTAATTTTTATTTAATTGTTATTGTATTTCGCTTTTCATTAATGGAATAGCTAAACTTATTTGTTACCTGCAATACCTTCAATATATGTTCAATCCCATCTTTGACCTGAAATTTACCAGTGCAATGGTAAGTCAATATTTTACGATTGTAAACTTCAATATTAAGATCAAAGTATAACTCAAGTTCCTTAACCATCTCAGCGAAAGGTTCATTCTCAAAGCTAATAATGCCTTCTTTCCATAAAAATTGGTCAGGATTTGTAATTCTTTTTACAATTAGTTGATCTTTGTTCAGGAATACTTTATCATTAGGTTTTAAAAAAATACCCTGTTCCTTGTCCGGTTTTATGATTTCTACTGAGCCATCAATAAGAGAGGTTTCAAACTCATCTGATTTGGTGTAAGCTTTTATATTAAACCTGGTACCCCAAACTTTAACATTATATTTACCTGTTTTAACAATAAATGGTCGGGTTTTATCATGAGCAACTTCAAAATACCCTTCTCCGTCAATTGTTACTTCACGGTTTTTACTTGAAAATTTAGTTGGAAAAGTTAACCTTGTTCGAGCGTTCAACCAAACCATAGTCCCATCAGCAAGTTGTAAATTAACCCGCTGACCAGCAGGAACAATAATGGTCTGCATAGGTAAATTTTTTGCATCATTATTAAAAATAGAGTAGTTAAAAAGAATCCTATCAGGAGAATAGCAGCAATTTTAATTATTTCTATATATATATGTTTTAGAGTTTTATTTCCTGAACTCCCTTTTTCGTTGTAAGGCATAGATTGCCATAACGATATGTCATATAGTTTACGAAAGGCAGCATATTCTTTCATGTTTTCAGGGCTTGAATCAATCCATGTTGTAATAAGGATTTTTTCCTCATCAGAACAATCGCCTTCTATATATTTAAATAAATCTATTTTATCCATTAAATTTTATGTTTGTTAAGCATTTTCATCGTATAGACGACTCACATGTAAAAATCACTAAAGGATTTTTAAGAGAAGTTAAAATATAAGTTAATAAATGAAAGGTTCTAAATATTTAGGAAAGAAAGCACGCCCAAAAGGGGTAAATAATCTTTAAGTGCCAAACGGAGTTCTCTAGTGGACTGCATAATGTGATAATCAACACCTTTAACTGAGATATTGAAAATTTCAGCTATTTCTTTGTTGGACTTATTTTTGAATCGGCTCAGAATAAAAATTTCCCTGGTTTTTTCAGGAAGGCTTTGAAGTGTTTTTTCGATAATAAAGCTTATTTCGGACGAGAAAATTTCATTTGGATCGGCTGACTCAAGTGAGTTTATGCGGATTTCAACTTCCCGAAGAAGTGCTGAATTGATTTGTTGGTGAACATTTCGCCGTATTGCCAAATGCTTGAGATAGTCTAAAGATTTAGTTTTTAATATTTTGAATAGATAAGCGCTAATTTGGTTGACATGGTCAACTTTCATTGTTTCCCAAAGGCGGATAATAGAATCGGTTACTATATCTTCAGCAGCCATATCATCATGCACATAGGACTTTACAAAGCGAAATGACTTTTTATAATAAGAACTGTAAATATCATTGAATGATGTGTTCAATTTAATTTCAATATTTAATTAATTAAATATTATTGTTTTTTATTCGATAATATATCGTCTCAAATAAAAGCGTTAATAATAATTTCATGTGTTTATTTAATTATTAAGGTCAGATCGAGTACCCGTTGCTATCGGGGCATAACGATATTCAATGTCTTGTGCGTCAAATTTTAACGTCATGGATAGTTTCTTAATGGATTAATAAAATTTATTTCAATGAAGTTATTTTTTTCAAAGTTATGAAATATCTATTACCATAGGTACTATCATTCCTTGAATGATAAGTAAGCTTTGAGATAATATCATACTAAGTATAAAAAAATATGGAATTGTTTTAATTAATTAGTGATTGCTAAAACTTGAGGGAATATGTTTCTTTTAGATGTAACCCGAATACCAATTATTCCA
>JAAUTT010000658.1 GCA_012031335.1 Bacteroidales bacterium
ATTTCAGTGTATATACATGTAGTTCAAAAAAGTACTTTATTATTTGATTATAACATTTTCAAACAATTCTGAAAGTCTAATTTACACTTAATAATATAATCATTAAATCATAAAATGATAAAAGTTCACCACAGCTTAAGTTATATAGTGAAAATGAGTGTATTATAAAAAAATAAGAGTTAAAAAAATAAAAACAACAAAATAAAAAAATAGTTATATGATAGCAAGAATTTCAACATTTATTCTAGTTTTCTTTACATTTTCCAGGTGTCAGTTAGTCAATCCTTAAATATACAAGACCATAATAAAGTACTGGCAATTACCGTCAAAAGCTGATTTCGAGATTTTTGGTAATTGGTACAGAAAATCCTATAAACTGCACTTTTGTAACATCAGATAATATTTATGGAGGAACCGGATTAAGTTTGCCCGTAGGAGATCGTTACAATGGTGAATCCCCAAGTAAATATAACTGGGGTGATGGAGGATGTTACTTAGGGTTTTATATCGGTGTTCTGGCCACCGAATTACGATTGTTGTATGACCATGGGCAGGATTATAAACGAACCCAGTATGAGTTATTCTGTGCCTTGAAAGCTTACGAAAGACTTGATAATGTTTGTGAAGCCATTGCCTATCCAAAAACGGTGACCTCAAGATGCAGCGGGGTCAATGGTTTGTTTTTGCGGGATGATGTGGATGGAAATCTTTTTAACAACCACCTGGCTTTTTAAACAAAAAAAGTCAAACCTGGGCATCTGACCTAGAAAAAGCTCAAACTTCTGGATCCAATGCTTATCCATCGCAGGACCAAATGTCCTATCTTTTTATGGGCTTTGCCCTGGTTAAAAAATGTTTGGAAGATAAATCCTCTATTCGGTATTATAACGGTACTGATTTGGTTCAGCTTGCTAAAGACTATACCTGGCAAATTGCCGATCGTATGAAAAGCAGAGACTGGATTGGATTTCTGGCAAACGGAGAGAGTTACCGGAACAACAGCGGATTGGCAACGGAAGGTTGTGCTGTGGCCTTTGCTTACGCTGCCTCACACATAACCGGGGATAACAGGTTCCTGAATTATTTCGAATTTAATTTACTGTGTCCCTATCCTCCCTATCCACCATTTGTTACCCCTCCCATAGTTCAGTTTTATGATCTGGCACATGCCGGTACACCATGCGTTCATAAGCAATTTATTATGAGCGCATGGAAAAACAAATACATATTTTTCCCACTCAATAACGATTTTTCCCAATCCTTAACGTTATGCCTGGCTGCTTTAGGGAATACTGCCTGGGGTGGGAACATTACAGGAAGTATTTCTTCCTATGAATCGTCGCCATTTTTCTTTGGGTTGTTAAATCATTATCTTTTTTATCCTACCACAAGCCTGCCTAATGTATCCACCGCTGCTATTAAAAATGCCCCATTTCAGGGACCCATGCACAACCCTCAAACCAGTTTTTATATAGATAATACAAATCAGGTAAGTGGCTGGAAAGCATCCAATAAGTTTATTCGGTATAACGATGCCAATAACGGTGGTGGCTATGGAGATTTTAACGGGTTGGATTTTATGCTGTTATATAATTTATTATGGTTAACAAATTCGGTTAATAAAGATGTTTCGTATTTCGACGGACATATTATTGATACAAATAACGATATAAATCAAAGTGGATCGGTATACAGGGATGGTCCTGTTCACCTGAGTTCAAAGATTAAACCGGATATAAATAATAACAGTACCTCCGTGTATGTGCAATCCGCGAACGAAATTGATTTAATAGAGGGTTTTGAAACTTTGGTTAATACCGATGTTACCTTGCAAACAAAACCATTCAGCGATCCATCATTTCAATCGAGGCCAATACCTGCTGAGGATCTGTGCAGAGGATTTGATTTTACGATCACGCCATCTTCCTGCTGTAGAAATGAATCTCCCATGATTATGGCAAATCGCCTGGATTCCGGTTACGGAAATGTTTCTTATACCTGGGTAGTAAAAAAAGAAGCTGACAATAGCATGGTGAATGTAATTACCCTGGGGTCTAATGTAATTACTTTTGATGTAACTCCAGGCCTATATTTAATTACAGGTACAGCTTCCATAGGAGGAACAGTGTGCCATAGCAGGAATACCATATTTACAATTCATGAATATGGTCAGGGAGATTGTCAGCATAAATGATTTTTTACCTTTTGCTCCAGTCAAAGCCATCCTTCCGGTCTTTTACTTCAATGCCAAGCCTGCTCAGCTCATCACGGATCTGATCAGAGGCTGCAAAGTCTTTTCGTTTTTTGGCATCCATCCGCATTTCCAAAACCATATGTACGAGTCCTTCTATTAAATGTATATCGGTGTCGGAGCTGGTTTCGTCTTTGAGGCCCAAAATCTTATCTGCAAAAGTGGCATAGATGTCAGTAAGTATTTCGAGATCCGAAGCACTTATATTTTCGAGTCCTTCCTTTACTGAATTAATATACTTTACACCATCGAACAAATGCGCTATGAGGATAGGACTGTTTAAATCGTCATTCAGCGCTGCGTAGCATTTCTGGCGGAGTTCGGTAACATAATTACCCGTTTCTCCCGTAGGTTGTATTTGAGTAAGCGATTTTATTGCAGTAAAAAGTCTTTGTAAACCTTTTTCAGAAGCCTGAAGCGCCTCGTTCGAAAAATCGAGGGTGCTCCGGTAATGTGCCTGTAAAATAAAGAAACGTACTGCCATAGGGCTATATGCTTTTTCAAGTGCCTTATGGTTACCGTTAAACATTTCTTCCAGGGTAATAAAATTACCGAGCGATTTGCCCATTTTCTGCCCGTTAATGGTAATCATATTGTTGTGAATCCAATAGCGAACAGCATCTTTACCACTGGAAGCAACTGTTTGTGCAATTTCACATTCATGGTGGGGGAAAAGCAAATCCATGCCGCCACCATGGATATCGAATTCTTCTCCCAGGTATTTGGCACTCATAGCCGAACATTCAAGATGCCATCCCGGATATCCTTCACTCCAGGGAGACGGCCAGTGCATTAAATGTTCCGGATTAGCTTTCTTCCATAAGGCGAAATCGAAACTGTTTCTTTTTTCGGACTGTCCCTCCAACTCACGTGTATAGGTTAACAGATCATCTAAAATTCTACCGGATAACTTCCCGTACGGATATGTCTCGTTGTATTTTTAACATCAAATAAACAGAACCCTGGCTTATATAGGCATATCCCGAATCCAGTATTCTTGTAATCATGTTTATCTGTTCAATAATATGACCAGAGGCCTGCGGTTCAATGCTGGGCGAAAGCACCTGCAGCATGTTCATGAAGTGATGATAGCGATTGATATAAAACTGAACCACTTCCATTGGCTCCACTTCTTCTATTCTTGCCCGCTTGGCAATTTTGTCCTCACCCTCGTCGGCATCATTTTCAAGATGCCCTACATCTGTAATGTTTCTGACATAGCGTACTTTATAACCTAAGGTCTGTAAATACCGGAAAAGCAGATCGAATGTGATGGCGGACCGGGCATGCCCCAGATGCGGGTCTCCGTAAACTGTCGGACCGCATACATACATGCCTACCGAAGGTGAATGAAGAGGAATAAACAGTTCCTTTTTTCTTGATAATGAATTATATACAAAAAGCTGATGCTCCATGAACTTAAATAATAATTCGCAAACCTACATGAAATTTAATAATTGCGCAAATAACTCAAATTACGAAAACATCGTAATCACGTAACTTAGAATTTCTTCATACATGAATTTATACCATCCTAAAAATGTTTTTTTTCGCGATGAAATACAATCAGGACAGCGTTTTATGATAACTCCCAATGCAATTTCCCTGTCCAGAACTTTCTTATAAGCCAAATATGTGCGTCTTGAATGAAAGTCGTAGGTATATATATTTGAGTGAACCTGGTTTTTAAATTTGTTTTTC
>JAAUTT010000659.1 GCA_012031335.1 Bacteroidales bacterium
CTACCATATGGGAACGATTGGGACGGTATTAAACCCGATGGATCCTTCCAAACTCCGGGAATGAACTCTTTTAATCATTATGCTTATGGCGCTATCGGCGACTGGATGTACAGGATTATAACAGGTTTGGATACATATGAAGATGGTGCCGGTTACAAGCATATCCGTATCAAACCTCATATCGGAGGTGGGTTTACCAATGCTTCAGCAAGTTTGCTAACCTACTACGGAAAACTGAGCAGTTCATGGAAGGTACAGGATAAAAATGTTATGATGGAAGTAGAAATTCCGGTTAATACTACGGCAACTGTATATATTCCGGCCAAAGATGTTAATGCTGTTACTGTTGACGGAAAAACTTTGAATCAGGCTGACGATATTACACTTGATAAAAGTGAGGCTGGTTATGTAATTGTTAAGGTGGGTTCGGGAAAATACCAGTTTGTTTCAGCTAATCCGCTTTAATATTTTGAATTAAATTAGTTTCATTGAGAAGATCTTGCAATTCGCAGGATCTTTTTTCTTTTTATAGCATAGCGAAATAATTTATATCCCAATGATTAAAAAAAATCCGATATATGAATACCATGAATTTTGTTTGCCTAGTATATTTAGTAAAAGATTAGACAAAGGATTGTCGTAATAAGCCTAAATATTTATTTGACAAACCTGCCTATTTTGAGGATTGAACGTTTTTCGTGTATTTGTAGGGGAGATAAACAAAAAAAGGCCGGGTCCTCACGACCAGGCCTTTTACTAACCAACAAATCCAAATTGATTATTACTTGAATTTAGATGACAAAAATATGCAATTAATTTATACATATGCAAGTTTTTTATAAATAATTTGACTAATAAATATCATAACAAGTTTCTATGATTCATTTTTGGTACTACCATTTTTTTGTATAAAGCTGTAGTATTTATAACCAATTTCAGCTATAGAATTAATCCGGGATTTTATGGCACATCTTTTGCAAATCTTTAATATCGCTGATTCATGAACTGGCAAATCGGAATTTCTTCCTGGTGGATTTCCACTAAATCTTAATAAGGATTTTTCCTGTACGCAACTGTGTTTACAACCTTAAGATTTTATATTATGAAAACAATTAACCAACATCTTTTCAGCCATCCATCCTCAATGGACGAAATAATTTTCGCTGGCCGAAATCAGAATTATGGAGCTTTTATGCTTCGTAAAACAAGTAATAAAAGAGTTATTCAGGCATTTGTGGTAATAACCATAATAATGACCCCTTTATTTTTTATAAAATTTTTTAACAAAAAAGGACCAGGTACTATAAACAGAGAAATTATCATAAGTACCCTCCCAATTGAGAGAATTTCGAAAGAAGCTGTATTACCTCCACCTCCACCACCTATGCCGGCAGATTTACAGGATAAACTTAAAGTAAATACAATGGGAGTACCAGTAGTGGTTGATTCTATTCCAGAGTATGGTAATCCGGATATTACTGCCGATCCTGATCCTCCCTATAGTCCTGCCACAGGCTTAAAATTTATATTTATTGATACAACGGAAAAAGATCCTGTTATAGATGAACCCGATAGACCTTTTTTAAAAGTTGAAGAAGAAGCAACCTTTCAAAGAGGGACTGTAGGAGATTTTTGTAAATGGGTTGGTAAGCAGATTCGCTTTCCCAAAGAAGCGGAAGAAATGCAAATAAAAGGGAAGGTAATAATTCAGTTTGTTGTTAATAGAGAAGGAAAAATTGAAGATATCAAACTATTGAAGGGAATTGATAAGTTACTGGATGAGGAAGCTTTAAGAGTAATTGCATCATCTCCTGTTTGGGGGCCTGCCCGGCAACAGGGAATTAAGGTAAAACAACAATTTGTAATCCCAATCTTTTTTCAATTGAATAACAGGTAGTATATTCAAACAGAATGTATAAAAAAGCGGATAAAACTAATCCGCTTTTTTTATGAGTTTATGTTGTAATTATTGTTTAATAAAACATTTAGGAGCATTACGCGATAATCAGAAGCTAAGTGTAAATACTGTTTCTTGTTCGGGTATGGAATTAGCAGTGATAGTGCCTCCGTGAAGACGCATAATTTGCCTTGACAAACTTAAACCAATTCCCGAACCTGAAGGTTTGGTGGTAAAAAAGGGATAAATATTTTATCGAGCACATCTTTCAAAATTCCTACTCCATTATCGATAACCTGAATAGTTACTCTGCCACGTTTATTGTAAAAAGCTTTGAGTTCAATCTGAGGCGAAGGTCTTCCTTCAAGAGCATGGATTGAGTTTTTGATAAGATTGATGATTACCTGTTCAATGAGCTGCTCGTCAACCGAAAATTCAATATCTTCAGGAACCACCGAAAGGATAAAAGAAATATTATTCCTTTTGATTTCTTCGTCCATCAATAGTTCAATATTACGGATGAGTGATTTGACCTGCGCAATTTTAAAAATTGGTTTTGGAATGCGGGTAAGATTCCGGTAAGTATTAACAAAGTGAAGTAAACCTGTACTTCTTTTATTTATTGTTTGAAGTGCAAGATGAATTTCTCCCATACTCTCAAAGTCAATACAAACCTGGCCCTCTGCATTCTGCACCGAATTGTCCTTGAGGGTGCTGAGCATACTTTCAATGGTCGACGACAATGATGCAATAGGTGTAATTGAATTCATAATTTCGTGCGTAAGCACTCTGATAAGCTTTTGCCAGGCCTCTGTTTCCTGCTCTTCTAAAACATTCTGAATGTTTTTTATAGTAGCCAGGGTTATCTGTTTATCCTTAATTTTCAGTTCTGTGGCAAAAATGGCAAGTTGCAGAATATCATCTTCGTCCTGAACCTTAACAAGGGCGTTCTGACCAGCGGAAATATTCAGGAGAGTATCTACCAGCTCATTGCTTAGAGTACTCAATGCATGCACATTTCTTAGCGAGTTAATCTGAAAAAGCCTTTTTGCAGCTTTGTTTACCATTTCCACTTCCCCGTCTCTTGTTCGGTAAGCGATGATACTGACATCGATGTTTTGAACAATGCTTTGCAGGTAATGGAAATGTTCCTCTTTTCTGAACGTACCTTTTGAAAATCCTGAATAACATCGTTAAAAGCCTTGCTCAGTTCGTCGAACGAAGAGCCGAGGCCCTCTATCTGAAACGATCGGGTAAATTCCGAAAAACGTATCGATTCCAGAAAACTTGCCAGATCCCTGTTGGTTTTGTTTATGTAAGTAAAAAGTGAGAAGATCTGAAAAATTGAGAGTATACCTATAACAAAGGCTGTAATAAAATTACCTTCAGTAAACAGTTGATAAAAAAAGAAAAAGATCGATAAGGACAAAAGTATTATCCTTATCATGCTGTTTAAAATAGAATCTTTTATAAATCATATTTTTCCATTCTACGGTAGAGCGATGTTCTTGTAATTCCTAATTCCTGAGCTGCCTGTGTGATATTTCCCTGATATTGTTTCAATACTTTCACAATAATCATTTTTTCAACATCATCGAGGTTGAAGGTATTCAGCTCAACTTCGCTCGACTTATTACCCTGGGTAGAAAGGATAAAATCATCCAGTTCCAGTATATTCCCATCACTCATTATAATAGCTCTTTCAATGGAATGTTGAAGTTCCCGCACATTTCCCGGCCATGGATACTGATTAAGCTTTTTAAGAGCATTGGCACTTATTCCTTTAATATTCTTTTTATATTTTTTTGCGTATATTTTTATGTAATGATTTGCCAACAGAGGAATGTCACCAGTCCTTTCCCTCAAAGGCGGAAGATGAATTTCAACAGTATTTACCCTGTAGAGCAAATCCTGCCGGAAAGTATTTTCATTAACCATCTGATGGATATTGTTGTTGGTGGCGCAAATTAACCTCACATCAATGGGCTTAGACCGTGTAGCACCAACTCTGACAATTTCGCGACGTTCGAGTACCGTTAAAAGCTT
>JAAUTT010000660.1 GCA_012031335.1 Bacteroidales bacterium
ATCGTTCCAGGAAATAGATAATTCCGGTCATAGGGGAAAAAAAGGCAATTTTTCGCATCAGTTCTAAGAAAGTTTCGGATAAATGGTTGGGGAAATTCAAAATATGGCTCCCCAAAATTGGTTGAATTACTAAATAACAGTAAGTTCATATTACATTTATTTTTTCGATTTCAAATAAGGATTATCGTATTGTTCTCCAAAGAAAAACAAACAGATAAGATAACATTTTGCAAAAGTATCAAAATTGCGGAATGCTGAAGAGTGGCAAATTTAAAATTTTGAAGTTAGCTTCAATTCTTGTAACAGGTTGCTGGACAAAAATACCGGAATAGAGATCGAGATTTAATATCCGGTTATACAAAATTTCTTTGGAATTCAAAGGAGTTTAATACTTTCCATTGCCATTAAACATCCAACAGTACCATAAACCATAGCCGGTGAATTATCACTGGAATTGTCCGGACTATCATTTTCAGGATAAAGGCATCGGTACGAAGGACCGTTCTGATAGTTAAAACAATTACTTCTCCCTTAAATCCTGAAACATGCCCAATATACCCAGCTCTTCCCCAGTTTAACACATGCATCGTTTACGATATAATGAGATTCGGGATTATTTGTTGCATCGATAATAATATCGCAACCTGAAAGAAAACTATCAGCATTCGATTTATTAATCCGTAAATTAAGTATATCGAAGTTGCTGAGAGGATAAAGGTTTTGAAGTTGCTGCCTGCAAATAATAGTTTTTAGTTTGCCCAGATCGTTACCTCCATATAAGGTTTGCAATTGTATTGATCTTTCGGTAACTAAGTCATCATCAACAATAGAAACATTACCGATACCTGTTGCAGCTAAAAATTGCAGCACCTGCGCCCCTATTCCACCAGCGCCTATTACAATTATTTTGGCAACCTTTATCTTTCCTGACCAGCCAATCCAATCTCATTAAGATTTATCTGATGCTGGAATCTCCGCAATTCGGGCGAAGACAGAATTTTGAATTGATAGGGTCTTCAGTTGTCATTGTTTGAATATTTACCTTAACAGTAGTTTTTGCGAAACTAAAATAGGAAATACTTACATAATAAAAAAAGTATATATATGTATAACGCAAAAAGCCCTGCTAAAGAAATAATAGCAGGGCTTTTTTCAAATTAATTAATAACTATCAGAAACCGTCGAACGAAAAACCTACCATAAAGGGATATAACTCAGGACCTTTATTTTTTCGAACATAGCAACCGGGTAATAGGTACCATAAATACTCAGGTGTTTAATTCCAATTCGTCCGGTAATTCCATAACGGAGTGCATTCAGGTTAAAATCATTTTTGTTCTTTTTATCCTGTTTATCTCCATTTTCTTTAAATTTTATTTTGGTATGTGAACCTAGTTTTATTCCTCCAACTACACCAGCATTAACGAACAGCCTGTTTGAACGTCTGTCACCAGGAAGCTGCAATTCCAGCAATAACGGTACGGTGAGATAAGAGGTGGTAAGTTTACTTTTATCAAGCTTATATCCCGGGTCGAAAGGAACAATAACACCATTTACTTTGTCGATGGTGTTATTACCGTCAAATACGTAATTTGTAAATTCAAGTCCGAGCCCTGTTACAATACCAAACCTTTACCAATCAATCCAAAACTTTGCTGAAACATATTCAGGTTAACGTTTATTGATTTATTGGTATTGAGAGACATAAAATCAATTTCTTGTGGCAATGAAGTTGACATATCCGATGAAACATAGGAGTTTATTCCAATTTGAAAGGCATCCCAGTGGCCTTTAAAACGTTTACCCGAGCTTCTTCTTTCAGTCCAGAAATCATCACTATTTTCACTTTCTTCGTAAACTTCAAAATCTTCCGAAACCTCTTCTCTTTCCTTTTTATCCCTGTCGGTTACTTTAATATCTGTTTCACCATCATTTTCAACAATGGTGATTTCCTTTTTACCAAGCATAAAATTGGTTGTATCCGACTTTTTCTCCGAATTCAAACTGTCATTCTCCTGAGCATTCAAGGCAACGCCAACCATTAATGCCATCACTAAACTAAAAATTGCTTTCATATAGGTAAATTTAAATTCATACTTAAGTTTTGCTTCTGTTAGTGTGACGGACAAGTATTTCGATTAGTTACAGCCTAAAATAAAAAAAGATGCTAAAATTATTTAGCACTCTCATTTTTAGTATACTATTATTTAGTTTTTATTTCCAAAACCAAATTTTCCACCTTCTGTTTCAATGGCCAATGTTACAATTTTTCCATTCTCATCGGTTTCTTTATGGAGACGGATGTCATTTTCGGATATTTGATTATACCCTTTTAAAGTAATATCCGCAACATCCCATAATGTTATTCTCTTTTCAGGTTTTTCAGGTAGTTCAGCTTCTTCCTGCTCCTGGAAATTTCTTCTAACATATTGCCTTGCTAATGCCAGGAGGCCTTTTTCTTCTTCAGCTTTTTCGTAAACCGGAACTTCAAAATTCGGTTCAGGAAGAGCTGGTCGTAAAATATTAGAAGGGTTATCCAAAGCAGTTACATAAACAGGAGTAAGAGGTTTTAAATCAATCTCTAAAAATGATTCATTGCTATCTTGCTTAACTATCTCAGTTATTTGTTCTGTAGGCTTTTTGGTTTTTGATGGTTCGGGGATTTCTTTTTCCTGTGAGTTAACAGCAGCGATGTTTGACGATTCTGAAACATGCTTTGCAGGTTTGGTTTTTACAACATTTGAACTAATTTTCGGACTTACTTCCGTTTCATTTAAAAATACACGATAGAAAACAGAAACTGCCAGTAAAATACCTGCGGCTGCGGCTGTCCACCTAAAAATTATGGCTGTAATTTTTTGTTTACCGACTTTCCTTTTAAGAAAAGGTTTTGCTTCGTAAACAATAGTTTTATCAGCCTGCAGAAAAACTTTACCAAACTTTTCAAAATCGCTCTTTCTATCCGGATGTTTTTCCAGATAATTAAAAAGTTTTATTTTTTTCGGTTTCGGTTAAAATTTGTTCGTAATGCGCAATACAAAATTCGTCGAAATTATTCTGGTTTATGGGAATAAGCCCGAAATTCATTTTCTTCAGAAGATCCTTCCGGGAAATTTCTCATCTAATGGTTCAATGCGAAGATTGCTGAAATTTTCCAGCTCTGCTTTTAATTCAGGATGGTTGCGCAGAAAAGCCAGCATCTCGAGAGTGGAAGAATTATCCAGCCTTCCCTCGGCAAAGTCGAGAAAAAATGCTTCATAATTATTCAAATCTATCTTCATAGTATCTCTCATTAAATTACTGTTTCCAAACTACCTATATAATTTTTCAAAAATCCCCTTGCTCTGAAAATATATACTTTAACCTGCGATTCGTTTAACCCGGTAATTTCCCCAATTTCTTCATATGAATAGCCCTCGTAATCCCTGAGAAGTATCACAGATTTCTGAATATCGGGAAGTTTGTTGATGGCCTCGTGCAGCACTTTCTGAAGATCAGGAACTTGTTGAACATCAACAAAAATTTCTGTATTGATCCCGTCCATGGAAGTAATTCTCTTTTCCTTTCGTATGAGGTCGATCATGGTATGATAAGCCGTAGAAAAAAGATACGATTTCACCTTTTCATAATTTACGTCCTCCACACGAATCCATAACTTTTCAAAACTATCCTGAATAATATCTTTTGCCTTGTCGCTATCCCTGATACTTTTAAGGATGAAGCGATAAAGCCCGTCAGCGTATAATTCAACACTTTCGTTATATTGTTCGACAGTCATTTTCTGTTATAATCCGAGGTAGGACGTTTTAAAGTGAGGAGAAAGTTACAGCTTCTATAAAAAAAATAAAAAAGAAAATCTCTACAAAATTTCCTATATAATTAGTTAAATAGATCTTTTAAACTTATCTAAAAATATCCTCATCCGGATTTGTATTTA
>JAAUTT010000661.1 GCA_012031335.1 Bacteroidales bacterium
CAACGGCGAACCTACCAACTGGTACCGATTCAGTTTCTGGGGACATTCCGATGCACTTTATGATGATGAAGCTGCCCTTAAAAATCTTGGCATCATTACTTCTCACGGATTTTATGTTGGCGGCTACGAAAACCGCTGGTATGGAAGTCACACCGGTGCAGGTATAGCACAGCTCCGCAGTAAGCGTCCCGAATTGCATGCCTGGGTTACATCCACCTCGTGGAGCAAAATGGACAGCCGTTTTGTGAAGGAAATCTGGGGTAATATTTACGAAGCTCAGGTAAACGGGATTATCCCATGGGCAGGAATTCAACGTCCTCCAATGTGGGTGGGTGGTGATCCAAACCCAGGCAGTGCGATTAATGTAAATGAAGATGGAACCTATGAAGTTCGTCCCGGCTACTACTTTTATAAACAGGTAAGTCGTGCCGGTCAGCCGGGAATGGCAGTTGCAAGGGTTAACTCCATGGACAGCGAAATTCCGGTGATCGCATTCTCGGCAAACGGAACCAAAAACGCCGATGCCTTTGTGGTCGTAAACACCAACCTGAAGGCAGAAAAACCCACTGCGATTGTAGTGAAAGGCTCTTCTGCCAAAAAATACAAGGCATTCAGAACAAGTAACGACGAAAAATATAAGGAAATTGGCGTTTTTGAAGTAAGCAATGGCGAAATGCTGTATACCGCTCCTGCAAACTCGGCTACCACTTTCTTTGCTGTTAATTAAATAAATCAGGATTAATTAAAAGATAAAATGTTACAAGAAGCTTCACGCACCAGAATTTTGATGCAGTTGGAATATCTGATTGCTAACAGGGATAAGCTTGTTATGACGGCGACACCCACGCAACCAATATTGCCAATATGCATCCCGACCTAAAAAAACAGTTGGCATCGCAACCCGACTACTACCATGGCCGGCCCGTTTCAGCCGAAGACCTGATGGATGAGATGAATATGGCAGGTGTGGATATGGCCCTGATTTGGCAAAACCCAGCTGCAACGGTCTATAAAAACGATCCTGAAGCGGATTACAACGCCCTGCTCGAAGCAAACCGGTACATCTTTAACACGGCTGTTAAACACCCCAACAGGTTTATTCCTGCCGGGTGGACCGACCCAAAATCTCTTGGACCACAACTTGCCAAAAAACTTGTAAAAGTTTGCGTGCAGGAATTTGGATTTGCCATTGTGAAAATGAATCCTGCACAGAATGCATTCCCTATCGACTCGCAACCCGTTACCGAAGTTTTTGACTATATCGTGAGTCTTGGCGCCGTTCCGGCCTTTCATTTCGGGGCCGATACGGAATTTACCCCGGCTGAAGGGCTTGGAAACCTGGCTAAACGTTTTCCTGAGCATCCACTTATTGGCGTGCATATGGGCGGCGGTGGCGCCAGTTACCCCATCGCTGAAGATCTTTACCAGAAGGCCCGGCAGCTTGGCCTGGAGTTCCCAAACATCCGCTTTATACTCAGCGCCAAACGCGATACGCATATCGAAAGCGACCTCATCACATACACCCTTGCCGGCGAGCCCTATGCTTCCAATATTTTCTGCGGAAGCGATGCGCCTTATGGTCGTATGACCTGGAACTTCGGAGGATACAGATCGATGTTCGGCAGCCTTATCAATGGTCAGAAACATACCGATGTCCGTGTAAGAAATGCCAAAAATCTTTTTACTGAAGCCACAGCTGCAAGATACATGGGAGGCAACATGGCTTCGTTTATGATTGAGAGCTATACAAGCTTGCTGGAAAAAAACCTGTTACCGGAATAATAATCTATTTGAAGCAGGCATATAGTTAATAAGCATAACATCTGGTCGACAGACCACAGCCAATGCAGCTTTGACAAATAATCCTGACCTTTTAGAATCTTATCTGGCTGTTGGCTGTCGTCTGTGGTCTGACGACTGTGGACACATTTATTTCTTTAAAGCCTAATTCAATAACCTATAAACCCACACCATGCCATTAATTATTGTAGCCGCAGGTATTGTTTTACTTCTTATTCTGATTGTAAAGTTTAAGTGGAATGCTTTTTCTCACTTCTCATAACAGCATTGGCGGTAGGCCTGCTGAACGGAATGAACCTGCTGGAAGTGCTCGACTCGGTGCTGAGCGGTATCGGCGGAACGCTGGGTAAAATAATCCTGATCCTGACTTTTGGAGCCATGCTGGGCAAGCTCATCGAAGAAAGCGGCGCTGCCCATACCATTACCTACCGGCTAATCGATCTGATGGGATTGAAGAATGTGCAGTATGCCATTCTTATCACCGGGTTTCTGGTAGGACTTCCCATGATGTATAATGCCAGCTTTCTGGTGATGATACCGCTGATTTATACTTTTGCAACTACAACACGGCTTCCGCTGTTATACCTCGGAATTCCCCTTTCAGCCTCATTGTCCATTGCACACGCCTATCTGCCTCCTCATCCGGCACCAACCTATGTTTCGCTCATTTACGATGCAAATATTAACCAGGTATTGCTCATTGGCCTTATTCCGGTAATTCCGGCCTGTCTGCTAGCGGGTATTCTGTTGTCGAAGTTTTTTAAGAATCTGGATGTAAAACCTCCTGCTGAACTGCATAAGGAACATCATTTTAAAAGAGAAGAATTGCCCGGTCTGGGCCGCAGTATTTTAGCAGCGCTTACCCCTGTGTTACTTATGCTTCTTGGCGCAGTTGTCGATATGCTGTTGGGACCAGCCCCTCCCAAAGCCGATTTACTGGCCAAAAGTATCCCAAACCTCACCATTTACTACCAAAACCTCCTTTCAGAAGGGTGGCAGCATACCACTGCTGTTACATTTTCACACATCATTACAGTAATCAAATTTCTAAGCGAGGCCAATATTGCCCTTTTTATGGCAGTGCTGGCAGGCATCGTCACACTGGGACTCCGGAATGGCAAAAAGATGGACGATGTAATGAAAACGCTCGGAAATGCAGTTGGATCCATAGCCATGATTATTCTGATTATTGCCGCCGGAGGTGCTTTTTCGCAAGTGCTGAAAGACAGTCAGGTGAACCAGTATATCAGCGAAATGGCTGTAAACTTCCATTTTAATCCGCTGGTGCTGTCATTTTGTGTAGCGGCACTAATCAGGCTGGCAGTTGGTTCAGCTACCGTGGCTACCATGACAGCAGCACCCATTATGGTGCCCATAGCTGTTCAGGCGGGAATTTCTCCCGAACTGATGGTGTTGGCCACAGGCTCGGGCAGCCTGATGTTCTCGCATTTTAACGACATTGGCTTCTGGATGTTCAAGGAATATTACAATGTAAGCATCAAACAAACCTTTTTAATCTGGACTGTGATGGAGAGTATTGTCGGGCTGGTGGGACTAGCGGCATGTTTGATTTTAAATTTTTGGATATGATTTGAATTGTAAACCGAGGGTTTAATTTCTGGTTATTGAAGCAATTACCTGATGTATTATTTATGAGTCAATCTTGAACTTTGTTTAATTGATCAGGTCAAAAAAACAAATCATGGCTACTTCTTTTTCGAAGATTTTGCTCTTACATTAAAGTCTAATGCCAGGTTAATCCAGAATTCAAAATCCTTCTGAGTCCTCATGGCCGAGTCGTCAATAAGTATGTATCCTATCATGGGGCGTTTGGTAAAATCCATCGTTCTGCATCCTGGGATTTCAACAACCGATTCGTGAATATCCCGATCGATACGACACATCATTTCATCTTTTATAACACCAACGCACATCTTATCATTCACCATAAAAACGAGTCCACCCATCATTTCTTTTTCTTCCAGAACAGGAAGATCCGACAATCGTTCCCGAATTCTGCGGGCTAATTTTTCGTTATAAGCCATGAGATTTTTTTATTACGGTATAACAAATGCTTCCATGAGATGTTTTGGTTGTATTTTCAAAAAAAGGGTTGTCGGATATTTGGCCACTT